>JAJKIB010000032.1 GCA_021154745.1 Mycobacterium sp. | reverse complement strand
TACTTCCCGTCCTATATCCAGACCGGCATCGGGCCGTCGTGGTCGCTGACGCTGGAGTACGCGTTCTATCTCTCGCTGCCGCTGCTCGGGTGGACCGTGTTCCGCATGCGCAAGCGCAGCACCCGCAATCCGTTCGTGCTGGCCATGCTGGCGCCCACAATTCTGTTGGGCGTCGGACTGGTTGGGCGTGCACTTATCCCCGTGGTGAACCGCTACGCAGGCACCTCCGACTTCATCCTGCTCAACTGGGGACCGAACATCGCTGCGGTCTTCACCAAGAGCATCCTGACCAACGCCGACAACTTCGCGATGGGCATGTTCGCCGCGATCGTGTTCGTCGCGATCGAGCACGGCGCTCTGCCGGAACGGATCAGTCGACGCGTTCGAATGCTCAGCGCCGTGCTGATACTGCCGGTCTTGGTGGTCAGTGCCGCGTTCTTCGCCATCGCGGTGCAGTTCGTGACGGCCGGGGTTGGTGTCGTCGCCGCCATGATGATTCTGATCGTCGTGGTCCCGCTGGCCCGTGGCCGCAAGTCGAAGTTGGCGACGTTCCTCGACGTTCGCCCGATTCGGTACGTCGGCGAGATCTCGCTGTCGGCCTACCTGTGGCACTTCCCGATGCTGCTGTTGCTCGGGCGCCTCGGATGGATGTCGGGCGACACACTGCCGGGGATGCTGCACAACATCGTGTTGTTGCTCGCCGCAACGATTCTCGCCGCGACCGTGACGTATTATCTGATCGAAAAGCCGGCGATGAACTACGCAAGACGCCTTCGCGCCGCCAAGAAGGCGCCCAGCCCGGTCGACGAGAAGGTGGCTGCGGCCGTCAAGTAACGGTCAGCCCAGGGCTTGGTAGATGAGCTCGGCATAGCGATTGGTGCGCGCTGTGCCGGTCGTGCCGGGTCCCATCTTGTTCATCACGTAGGCGAAGGTGGCCCGATGCTCGGGATTCATCACGATCATCGATCCACCCCAGCCGCCCCACCAACAGATCCTGCCGTCAGGAATCGCGGGAACGCTTTCGGGGGAGGGCAATCCGAAGCCGATCCCGAACCGCAGCGGGACCAGCAGCACCAGGTCGAGTCCATCGGATTGCTGTTGAAATATCAGGTCGATCGTGTCTTGACTCAGCAACTCCACACCGTTGGCCTTGCCCCCCAACGAGATTGGGGACAGTGCCCGAGCCAGCGCGCGCGCGTTGCCGTGACCGTTGACCCCGCCGATGTCAGCACGGCGCCATCCGGTGGTCTCGACGATCAGTGCGGTGTTCTCGTCGGGCGGAAAACCCGCGAAGGTCTTGTATGCCGGGTGGTCGGTGGGCAACGCGTCGAGCGGGATCGGCAACGGCGGCGGTGGGATCACCTCGGCGATGCGATGGTCGTCGGCCGGGCCGACGCCGATCTGAACGTCCGCCCCCAGTGGCGCTGCGATCTCGTCGCGCACGAACTCCTTGAGGGTCTTGCCAGTGGCGCGCCGGATCACCTCTCCGATCAGGTGGCCATAGTTGACGGCGTGGTAGCCGGACGCGGTTCCCGGTGTCCACCACGGCTCTTGACGGGCCAGGTGCTGTGTTGACTTCTCCCAGTCGTAGATGTCCTCGATCGCGAAGGGGACCTGCCATCCCGAGACGCCCGATGTGTGCGACATCAGGTGACGCACCTCGATGTCCTGCTTGCCGTTCTGGGCGAACTCCGGCCAGTACTTCGCGACGGGAGCGAAGGCATCGATGGCGCCGCGGTCTATGGCGATCAATGCGGCCAGCGCGGTGAGGGTCTTCGTGCACGAGAAGAAGTTCACGATGGTGTCCTGCCCCCACGGGACGGTCTTCGCGCGGTCGGCGTGCCCGCCCCAGATGTCGACGACGAGTTCACCGTCGATGTCGACGGCAATGGAGGCGCCCAACTCCTCGCCCTTGCCGAGTTCGTCGGCCAACGCGTCGGCGACCTGTGAGAAACGGCTATCGCAGTGCCCCTGCACGACATCATTCATCGGGCCATCATGCGCCGAGACAATTCGTTTTCGTGCCACTTCAAGTCGACGAAAAGCGTCAACCATCCGGTGCCTGCGGCGTACCGTTTGCTCTGGCAAATTCCCAGCACACGGGGAGGAATCTGATGCGCAAAATCGGCATGGCCCTCGCGATCGTCGCGGTGATGTCGGGCCCGGTAGCTACCGCGCAGACGGCGTACGCGGCGCAGACGTCACACGACACAAACACCTACACCCAGCCCGCGGTGCCTGTCGGGCCGAAAGTGACGATGCTGGATTGCCGTGGGACGACCGGCGACATGGGCTGCGGACCCGGTTGGTTTTGGCGCGACGGCTGGCGCGGTTGGGCCTGCTATCCCTGCTGACGAAATGGAGCTGCCCTCATGAAGATTCGCACAATGGCCGGCGGACTAGCGACGGCCGCGGTAATGACTTTCGGCGGTTTCGGTTATGCCGCAGCACAACCCGGCGACTTCAGCACACTGCCGATAGACCCGAATCTGATCACTGATTCGCTTGCCTACAATGCGGCGCCGGCCGTCTTCAACCCGAACGGGCAACCTGGTGTCGAGACTGTCTATACCCACCGCGACGGCAGTCGGACGATCACCAGCACCATCCTCGTTCTGCCCGACCCTGCGGCGGCAACGGCCGCATTGGACGGTGCCAGAGCGGGATTGGCGGGAACGGTCGCCAACGGCAAGTCGCAGCCCGCGGCTGTCGGTTCCGGCGGAACCATCCTGACCGGGATGTCGCCGGACGGCTCGAAGTCCATCACGGTGCTGTCCTTCGGCGAGGGCAATACGGCCACCACGATCGAATTCGCCGGTGCGCCAAAAGATCCCGTGCCGTCGGACTTGGTGCTCGAGCTCGGCCGCAAGCAGGACACCGCGATCCGCGACTGGCAGGCGGCCTAGTCGGTCACCAGTTGTCGTAGCCACCTTCGGGTCCGAGCATGCGCTCGATCCGGGTGCGGTTGATCCGAGCCAGCTCGTTGCGCACGACCTTGCGCTCGGTTTCGAAGTCGTTGAGAAGTCGGTCGGTCATTGCGGCGAGCACATCCTGAGCGGCGTAGCCGTTGATGAACATCACGAAGCCGAAGCCGAAATGCTCGAGGTACTGCTTGGACGCCGTCGTCAGCCGGTCCATCACCTCGGGCTGGTCGCACCACACCGCGCACTGCTCGGCCTGCGATTTCTCGCTGCCCGGCCGCCGGCCCACGTCGGGGTAAGCCTGCAAGATCGAGTCGATCGAGTCCTCGGACAGGCCGAACAACAGCGCGTCGGCCTCTCGGAACAGCCGATCGTGACTGTCGTACGCCCGGCCGCGGGCCAGATCGGCGGCCAGCGGCACGCTGTAGCAACATTCGAATATCGCGTGCACCGCACGGCGCATCGGCATCGCGTTGAACGCGTCCAAGCCGATCCCTTGATGCAGCAACACACCGCAATCATCGAAGGCGCAAACCACGGCGAAGTTACCGCGTGTTACGTCGGTGAAAACTCAGTGCGCGGAGTTCTTGAAGCGTTCGACTGAGGCCTGCAGTTCCGCCTCGGCTTTTTCCCGGCCGACCCAGTCGGCGGCCTTGACGTACTTGCCCGGCTCCAGGTCCTTGTAGTGCACGAAAAAGTGCTTGATCGCCTCGAGTTCGTACGCGGGCACATCGTCGAGGTCCTGAATGTGGTCCCAACGTGTGTCACCGGCCGGCACGCATAGCAACTTGTCGTCGCCGCCGGCCTCGTCGGTCATCTGGAACATCGCGACCGGCCGGGCTTCGACGATGCAACCGGGGAACACCGACTCCGGCAGCAGCACCAGCGCGTCGAGCGGATCGCCGTCCTCGCCCAGGGTGTTCTCGAAGAACCCGTAGTCAGTCGGATAGCCCATCGCCGTGTACAGGTAGCGATCCAGTTTCACGCGGCCGGTGTCGTGGTCCACCTCGTATTTGTTGCGCGACCCCTTCGGGATCTCGATGACGACGTCGAACTCCACCGTCGCGGCTCCTTACCCATCTGCTCAGGTCTTTGAGGGACGGGCCTCACCCTAACGGAGCGATACGCTGCTGTAAGAGGGCGGTCAATAGAGCAGGAGAGTCATGCGGCCGACGCAGTGGCGGCGATCCACACATGTAGTGGTCGGCGTGGCGGTGCTGCTGTTGGTAGGCGCCGTCGTCGCGGTGGCCGCGGTGCTCGGCAGCGGCAACTCCACCAGCGACGCCCAGGCCGTCAAAGCGGTGCCCGCAGCGGCGACCGCTGCACCCGGGATCGTGCCGCTGCCAGACTCCGCGACTACGCCGACTCCTGACCGGCTGGCCGCGATGTTGGCGCCGCTGGTCGCCGACCCGAACCTCGGCATGTTGACCGGCCGGATCACCGACGCCATCACCGGCGCTCAGCTGTGGGCGCAGGGCGCCGAGGTGCCGATGCAGCCCGCATCGGTGAACAAGACGCTCACCACGGCCGCGGCACTGCTGGCGCTGGACCGCGACGCGAAGCTGACCACCCGCGTGCTGACGACGGGCCAGCCGGGTGTCGTCGTGCTCAAGGGTGGCGGCGACCCGACACTGTCGGCCGCGCCCGCCGGCCAGGACACCTGGTACAAGGGCGCGGCGCGGATCAGCGACCTGGCCGACCAGGTACGCAGCAGCGGCGTCGACGTGACCAAGGTGCAGGTCGACATCAGCGCATTCAGCGGACCGACGATGGCACCGGGCTGGGATCCGGCCGACATCGACGGCGGCGACATGGCACCGATGGAAGCGGTGATGCTCGACGGCGGCCGCACCCAGCCGGTGAGCGTCGACTCGGCGCGGTCCAGGACGCCCGCGCTCGACGCCGGCCGCGCGTTAGCGGTCGCACTGAAGGTCGACCCCGCCACGGTCACCGTGTTGCCCTCCGGCATGAGCGGAGGGAAGGAGATCGCGTCGGTGCAGTCGCCGCCGCTGATCGAGCGCCTGCGGCAGATGATGAACGACTCCGACAACGTGATGGCCGAGTCGATCGGCCGCGAGGTCGCCGCAGCACAGAACAAGCCGCAGAGTTTCGACGGCGGTGTGCAAGCGGTGCTCGGTCAGCTGGACAAGGCGAAGATCGACACCGGCAATGCGCATCTGCTGGACTCCAGCGGGCTCTCCGTCGACGACCGGCTGACCGCCGAGACGCTCGACGGGGTGGTGAACTCCGCCGCCGGTAATGACCAGCCCAGACTGCGGCCGCTGGTCGATCTGCTGCCGATCGCGGGTGGCAGCGGCACGCTGTCCAACCGGTA
>JAJKIB010000031.1 GCA_021154745.1 Mycobacterium sp. | reverse complement strand
GTGCCGGGGACGCATTTCGCCGGCGCCTCTGCCGGGCGCGTCCTGTCAACTGACGGGATCTATCGGTTCGTGCCTGACCGCTCAGCGGCACCGGCCGCAGTCGGGCCGTGGACCCGATGTCGAGCGTCTCGAACATCGGGTACGCGGCGATGCGGTCGCCGGAAGTCGGCCGGTGCGCAAAACCTTCCGCATTCCCGTTTACCAGATGAGGTCGACCTCGGTATGCGGAATGCCCATCGCCTCCAGAACGTCCTTGACCGTCTGATGCGGCCGAAACGGACGGCGCACGGTTACCCCGCGCGACTCGGGCCCCAAGAAGTCGTTGAGTTCGGCGTAGGCCCGGACGTCCACATAGCCGGCCATTCCCCATGGTCTCCGGCAGAAGAGTCGGCGCAATCTGTCGCCGGCTCGAGCACGCCTCGGCGAATCGTATTCTTTTCGCTGCTAGAACCAGCCCTTGCGCTTCGCCCAGACCAGCAGCGTCGCCGACATGGCCAGCATCACGACCAGCATGACGGCCAGCAGGAACCAGTGCGTGTCCTGGTTCACGATCAGGTTCACGCCAAGCACCGAGGACAATGCCGTGATCGGCAGCGTGATGGCGGCGATCACCGCGAGCCGCTCGGCGGCGATGGTCATCTTCGTGTTGGTCCGCGCCTGATAAAACTCGATCGTTCCCTGCAGATAGGACTTCTGAGTCTCCGCCATCACCGACAAATGGTGGAACTGGTCGACGGTGTCTTTCAACAGCGCCTGCCCGTGGCCCGGACCAAAGGCCGCGATCGTCGCCATCCGGCCGTACACCGCGTGACTCAGCGCAGCCATTGTGCTGACCGTGAGAAGACCGTGCCGCGCCCGAAACATCTCGTCGAGGAACGACTCCGGGTCGCCGAGGTGGCCGGCGGTGACGCGCTGCTCGAGCTTCCAGACGTCCTTGGTCAGCTCCGCGGTGTAGGTGCGCAGCCGCGCGGTCAACGCGTTGACGATTGCATGAGAAAGCTCGAATGCGTTGTTGGGCTTGAACTTTCCACTGGTCAGCCGACCGAGAACCGTGTCCACCTCGAGCCTCGCCGCCGCCAGGTCGACCGCGGGGTTGAGCGGACCGTGCACCGTGACGAGGTAGTGCTCGCTGATGAACTGGTCGAGTTCGACATAGTGCACATGGCCGCCGGCGCCGGCCTGCGGAGCGTGCAGCACCAGGAATAGATGGTCGTCGTAGCGATGAATCTTCGGCACCTGGTTGCGGTTCGCCGAATCGCGGACCGCCAGCGGATGAAACCCGAAGACCGTCGTCAACGTTTCCTCGGACTGCTTGTCGCACGTGGGCATGTCGACCCAGACCAGACCACCGGTCCGGGTCAGCAGATCGGGCAACTCTGACGGATCGCATGACTCGACTCCCGCGGAGGTAATGACGCGGACGTCCATGTCGGCCTCCTGGCTTTCCGGTAGCGGCTACCTCCGTACTAGCACTTTTCGCCCCGCGCCGAGGACAGGCGGCTCGGCCGTCACCCGCGGGTGTCGCGCACTGCGAGGACGGCCCACCGGTCGGGCACGCCCTTGAGTTCGTGAATGCTGCGGTCGCTGAACACGATTCGGGACCCCAGCACCAGCGGCGGGATCACCCCCGACACCAGGACCTCCCCGGGCCCCGCGAGCGCCATGATGCGCGCCGCAATATGCACCGCGATGCCATGGACGTCGCCGTCGGCCATCTCCACCTCGCCGGTGTGCAGGCCGGCGCGAATCTGGAGGCCCAGGTCCTCCACCGCGTCGCGAATCGCGCACGCGCAGTTGATCGCTCGCCCCGGGCCGGCGAACATCGCAAGCGCGCCGACGCCGGTGAACTTCACGACGACACCACGCCCGCCCGCACCTGCCGCTCGACGAGGCGGTTGTGGTCAGCAAGAGCCGCGGTCCACGCGCGGACCGTGGCAGCCACTGCGGTGGTTTCGTCGCAGGCGCAGCACGTGTCGGTCACGATTGTGTGAGGGCGTGCGTTCGTTGGGAAACGAAGCGCTCAACTTGCCTCAGCCTGGCGCTATGCCCGATGCCTCTAACGTGCGCCACGCCACCATCGTGGTGCCCGAGACGATGAGTCCCGCCCAAGTAAGGGCGTTGGCGCAGCGGAAGGCTCAATCTCAAGTCGGCGACGATGACACGGTCGCCTTTTTGCATCTCCACGGATCACGGCCGGTGGGCGGCACCGTGGTCGAGTGGCGTTACAGCTACCAGGTGCAACCGCCGGGCGCAGCTACCGATACAGCCGGTTGACTCCAGCGTGGGTCCGTCGTGGAGCGCCCCACAAAGCACTGCCGCGCAACCGAACTCGTCGGCCGCCGCACGACCTCGACCCCCTGTGGCTGGCAGAGCGCCAAAGTCTCAAGAATCTCGTCGCATCAGGCGTCAGGACTGGACTGAGGGAGTAGCGTATTTCTCGCAGGGCAAGCGCGAACCCACGACGACAAGACCGCCGGAAGTGGTCAGCGGCGATGGGTGACGGGACTATTAGGGCTTGCGTGGGACGCGCTCGCCCGCCGAGAGTCAAATCTGCCTAGCAAATGTGTTGGGGGGGCGGTGGAGATCGTACTTGGTGTGTCGATGACACCCACGACGGTCAGCATTGCACTCGTTGAGGGCGAAAAGGCCGACGGTGTCATCGTCGAACGCGACGTCTTCGACATCACCGCCGTCGACGGCTCGGCAACGTCGAGCGCATCCGATCACGTCATCGCCGCGGTCCTGGGAACCCAGGAGGGCGCGATCGCCGCCGGCCACCATCTGGTGTCGACCGGGGTGACCTGGACCAACCACGCCCAAGCGGCCGTGCTGCGGGAGGCATTAGTCGCCCGGGGCATCGAAGATGTGCTGCTGGTTTCGGAGTTGCACGCCGCCGCGGCGCTCGCCCAGGCGGTCGGCCGGGCGGTGGGCTACGACAAGACCGCACTGATGTTTGTCGAGCGCGACACGGCGACGCTGGCGGTCGTCGAAACCGCCGACGGCTCAGTGGTGAAGGTACTGAGCCAAGGTCTTCACAGTGCGGACGCGATCGCCGTGCTGACTGACATGGTCACCAGCCTGCAGGCCGAGAAATCGATGCCCCAGGCCATGTTCGTCGTTGGCTCCAATATGGACGTCACCGCGGTCAAGGCACATCTGAAAGACCTTGTCTCGGTGCCCGTCATCGCCCCCGAAGAACCCGAGCTGGCGTTGGCCCGCGGCGCGGCGCTGGCATCGGCGAACGCGCCGCGCTATGACACATCCACCATCGGCCTGGCGTACTCACAAGATCCCGACGAGACCACGGCTTACGTCCTGACCGATGACACCACCACGTTCCTTGGCCACGCCGACGCATTCCTCGACACCGCCGACATCGCTTCCGACTATGTGCCGGAACGCAGCAAGCCGTTCCTATTAGTGGGCAGCTCGCTGACCGCCCTTTTCGTCGCGGGATTAATGGCGCTGACCATCGCGATAGTGATCAATGTCCAACCGACCGCAGATAAAGGCTCGGGCGAGAGGACGGTGCATCCGACGGCTCTGACGCCGCCTACCGCGTTACAGCCCGCACCGCAGCAGGTGCCCAAGACGGCCCCTGCCCCCGCTCTGGCGGCACCACCACCTGCGCCCATCGAGACGGCACGGCTGATGGTTCCGCCCGCCCCGCCGCCCCCACGAGTAGTAGTACACAACGCTGCACCCGCCCCGGCCGCTCCGCCGCCCGCGCCGGCCGCTCCGCCGGCCATTCCGCCGCCCATTGTGGTTCCACCGGTGTTGCCGGTGCCGATCATCCAGTGGCTACCCCCGATTCTTCAGCCACCCCCCTACTACAACCCGCAGCAAGGCCCGCAGTGGTACCCGGGTCCGAAGAAGCCGCCGGGGCGCCACGGCGGCGGCGGGCATGGCCACGGCGACGAAGGTGATTAGGGGTGGAATTAGCGGCGCAGGATCGCCACCGGTGACGAGCGCGGCGATCGAAACTCTCAGCCGGTCACTGGGCATTCGCCGAGCAGCGACGTGGTCAGCATGATACGGCCCAGCGCCACCCAGGCGGCGCCGTAATAGGTCGGAGACCGCTGCTCCAGTTGCGCCGCCGCGTCAAGGCGCTCGACGGCCTCGTCGGGATTACCCGCCCCCTGTTCGGTGGCCGCGGCGGCGACCAGGGCGACGGGATTCTGCCAATTGCTGGCAGCCGATCCATTCAGGTTGCGCAACGCGGGAACTTCACCCTCCGCTGTGAGGATGGGGCGCGTCGCCCCCGCGAGGGCTCGATCTTCTCGATCGCAGGATTCTGCGAACCGGACCGGTAGGCGCGCGGCGTCGAGACCGAAGCGTATGGGTCCCCCGGTGACAGGTCCGGTGGGCACGGCATGGCCGACTTCGCTGACGGTGGCCCAGTCGGGCGGCAGCATCCCGGTCCCGATGAGCTGCCAGCCCAGGACCCGCTGGGTGCGGGTGATGTCCGTCCACCGCCGGTCGGCCGATGCCTCGAAGAGGTCCCATTCCGCGCGAGGACTGAAGTACCCCGGGTTGATGACGTATGGCGCCTTCCTAGCCCAGTTTCCGCCGACCAGCGTGCGCCCCGACCCGGCCACCCAGGTACCCGGCGGATTCACATCGCTCTGCGGGGCGACCCCGGTGCCAACGGCGACGGTCTCGGTCTCCAGGATCGCCACGCCCAGCCGTCTGCCGTCCCTGGTGAGCTCCGGCGCATCGAAGCGTCGGCCGGCCAACACCAACGACCGCGCCGCATCTAGATCGGCATCCGCGGCGCTGTTGACACCGGTGACCTTGTTATCGGCCCACCGCCAGGCCAGCAGGCCGTCGTCGCGGCGCAGGTGAGTCTTCGTCCACTTCCATATCAACCGGAACCGATTTTCGTCACCGACCGCCACAGCGATAAGCATCCCGTAAGCCTGTCCCTCGCTTACGACGTCGCCGCCCTCGTCACGTCGCACGACCCGCCCGTCGAGTTCGACGTACTCGTCCAGGAACTGCTGGCCGGCGATGCGTGCCGTATGCTCCCGCAGGCCGGCGATGTCGGCCGCAGTTAGCCGCGGATCGATGGCGTTCGCGATCCACCAGCCGACGCCGACCATCAACACCAGCACGAGCGCAATTGCCGACGCGGTGCTCAGTCGCCTCTTCATCTGGGCGCCCGCGGAACCGAAGGCTTAACGGCCACCGTAGGCAGCCGCGCAGTGTCGTCAACATTTAGATCTAAGCGCGCAGTGTCGTCAACCCGTCGTGCGCGACGAACCACCTCACCGCCGCGCCCGCGCGCACGCACTGCATTCTTCAGACGTAGTCGCGCCGTGCTGCCTACATCGATATTTAGTCGCGCAGTGTCGTCAACCGGGTGTGCGCGGCGAACCACCTCACGACCGCGCCCGCGCGCACGCACACCCTCGTGCAGAGGTAGTCGCGCAGTGTCGTCAACCGGGTGTGCGCCGCGAACCACACCACCACCGCGCCCGCGCGCACGGATACCTTCGTGCAGGGCAGCATCATTCCGCTGACCCGGTCGCCGCGTCGGTCGCGCCCTGGCGATCAGGACCGCTGCTCCCATGATGGCGACGGCGCACAGTACGACCGCGATCCGCCTGCCGTCGGAGCGTTCAATCGCAGGCGTTTTCGCGTTGGTTTTCTCCACTGCGTTTCCGCTCGGGGGCATCGTCAACGTCGGGGGATTCAGCGCGGCGGGGGCCTCCGGAACATCCCGCAGCGTCCGAAGCACGGGACCGTCGGGCCCGTCGGTGAGCAGCAGACTCGTCGGCTCGCCACTGAGGAATTCAACGGGTTGGCGCCATTCCCGGCCGTTTGCACTCACCACCGCTTCGTACTGCCCCGCGGGCACCGCGGCATACCCGGTGATCAGCCCGTACCCAGCTTGGTTCGCCAGCACGATCGGCTCGACCATGCCGGGCGCTACCAGCGCCAGGTACACCGATCCCGTTGCAGCGGCGGCGTGCAGCATCCGCACGGCGGAGTCGGGCGTGGGGCCGGCGGGCGGGCCGTCCGGTGCGAGTTGCACTGCGAGCTGGCCGGATTCGGCCGCAGAGAACAGTGCGAGAGTGTAGGTCACGCCTGGATCAAGCGTGAACACCTGACGTATAACCGGGTCACCTCCGCCGGGACGGTTCGTCACCACCACGTACGTCCCTGCGGGCATCGACCGATAGCTCGACGGATTCGCGGCCGGTTCGCTCGTCTCAAGCGAACCGGCCGCGGTGCCGTCGATGCGCACGAAGTTGAGTTGCTCGGCCGGTCGGCTGCGGCGCAGGTCCGCCACCCGCAGCGCGGCCGGACCGCCCTGCAGCGGCGCCGGACCTGTAGCCAGACCGATATCTTTGGTGCGCAGCGGAAATCGAACTCTCAGTCCGTCGGTCGTCAGATCCACGGCCTGCGCTGCGAACGGGCCCACTTGTCGTTCGAAGAATGCCGCCGCACCTTGTAGCCGGTGGCGCGGGCCGCTCAGAGTGATATCGCGTCGGGGAATTCCGGCGTCGTCCTCTCCCTCGATCGCCGAAATGTCCTCGAGCTGAACGGGTTGCGTCGCAGCGATCACTGCCAGTGTCGCAAGCACACGTTGATCCACCGTCCGAGACTGCAGGACCGCGAGCATATCCGGCTTGGTGACACCGGCAAGGCGGGCCGCGAGTAGCCCTCCGAAAGCCGGCGCCGCGGGCGACGGGGTTTTCGAGGTCGGTGCGCCATTGTCGACACGGAGCACCTCGACTCGCGTCACGCCCGAGCCGAATATCGCCGCTGGTTGTGAGTGTGCGACTGCGTCAGTGAATACACCGTTCGGCCGCGTACCGGCACGCAAGGATGCCGTCGACACGACCCAGTCGTAGTCGGGCCAGCCGTGGGGCGCCCAGCCCTGCACCTGTTCGTCGGTGTCCACCTTGTAGCCCCACACGACATTGCGCCGGTCGCGCCCGTCCCGGATCAGGTCGAGCCACAACGCATCGTCGATGATCAGCCGGTCGGACTTGGGCACGTTCTGCTCGATCCACTGCTGTGCCTGCCGCATCGACGCGTCGTCGTCGGAGTCCAGCACGCCGTGATAGGTGGGCAGCCAAAGTGACACGGCGATGGACACGATCAGCGCCCCGGCGGCCAGCGCCAAAATCCGGAAGCGCCGCACGCCAACCCATGGCTGCTCAACGGTGCGGAACAGATAGCGCAGCGCCACCTCGCCGGTGCCCGCGGCCAGAATCGCTATCAACGGCAGGGCGGACAGGATGAACGGCGCCGGCAGGTATCCGGGACGAAGAATCGTGGCGATGAGTATCACCAACCCGACCGCGAACGGCCTCAGCCGCTTGACGAACAGTGCGGCCAGGGCGATCGGGCCGGCCAGACACGGCAGGGCGGGGTCGAGTCGGAGCCATTGATCAACGGTATGGCGTTTGACTGAATCGGGATCATCAAGCGCGCCGCCCGCGGCGCGCTCGCGCAACTGGAACGTTATGCCGTCCCACAGACTGACGTGTCCAGGCCCGGGGACCAGCTCACCACGCAGGACGGCCATCAAGACGTACGTACTCACCGCCACGCCGAAAACGGCGACGAATACGGCGAGTGCGTAGCGGCGGGTTGCCGGTGCGGTCCTGGTCCAGACCAGCCAGACGAACATCGGCAGGAGCAGCAGCATGGTCTCCTTGGTCAACACCGCCATGCCGAAGCAGGCCGCGGCGCCGAACATTGCCGACAGCCGGTGCCGGGGTGAGCACACAAGCACCAAGGCGCCCACCAACCAAGCGACGGCGAGATTGTCCAGATACACGCTGCGGCTCAACCAGATTGCCAACGGAGACAGCGCGAAGACGGCGACCGCGGCCGCGGATGCCCACCGCGACATCTCGATTCGGCGCACTAGGGCCCACAGCAGGGCGGCGGTGATCACGGCGATGATGACCATCAGGTATCTCCCGGCAGCAACCGCGTTGCCCCCGAAGTCGGGACCTGAAATCACCGTCCATACTGCCAACTGCAGCCAGCCGGCCGGCGGATGGTCGTACCAGTAGGTGTAGTGGGCGAGTTCTCCCCATTCGGCCACGGCGTAGGCCTGGGCCATATACGTGCCTTCGTCGTCAAACCGGCCGGGCGACCCCATAAGGTTGATCAACCGCACTGTCGCGGTGAGTATCAACAGCATCCCGAGTATTGGGATCGAGGGATTCAAACGAGACAAACGACTCATGCCGGAACCGGCCGCTTGGGTGTGGTGGTGCGGTGGGCGTTGGTATGAGTGGTCTTCTCCCAGCCTCCGTGCCCGCGGCTCTCACGCCACACCGACCGCACCGCGGCGGCCGCAAGTAGCAGCTGGTATGGAATGGTGCCGAGCAATAGTCGCGCGTGATCACGGAAACCTATTCGGATGCCGAATACCCGTCCGAACTCTCCGAGTGCGGCAGACTCGACTGCCATGGTGACGAGCGTTGGCGCCAGCGGCAAGAACGTCGCCAAAGCCGTCTGCACCGGAACCTTCAGCAGGAGCATCGATGCCAGCGACAGCGGCATCAACGCGCCGGTTGCCGCCTGCAGCAAGGGCATCGCCAAGGTGTAGCGGGCCAACCAGCGCTGTCTGCGGGTAGGCAACTTGCGCCACTCACCCTTGCGGAGCACCTGCAGAAAACCCTGATCCCAGCGCGTGCGCTGCTTCACGAGGGCACGGATCGAGCCCGGTGTCTCTTCCCGGGTTACCGCTTGCGGGTCATAGGCGACGGCCACGACTGCACCCCGGGTGGACAACCGCACGCCGATCTCGCAGTCCTCGGCCAGACAGGCGGGATCCCAGCCGCCCGCGTCCCGCAGCAGCTCGGTGCGGGTGAACACGGTGTTGCCCCCGAGCGGAATGAAGCGTTTCTCCGCGTGGAAATGCAGGCGGGAGCGGAACCAGAAGTAGTACTCGAGGCAGTTGCGCAGCGACCACCAACTCGTTTGGACGTTCATCAACTGCACGCCCGCCTGAACCACATCCGCGCCGGATTCCTCGAACCGCGCTTCGACCAGACGCAGCAGCCGCGGATGCACCTCATCCTCCGCGTCAAAGACACCGACGATGTCACCGCGGCATTTGCGCAGTGCGGTGTTGAGCGCCTTCGGCTTGTTCTTGGGCAGGTGGATGTCCATGACCACCCTGACGATGCGCGGGTAGCGTGCGGCCGCCTCACGCGCGACAAATTCGGTCTCCGGGTCGTCATGACCGATGATCACGATCACCTCGTACTTGGGGTGGTCAAGCCGAGCCAGCGCGTCGATCGTGTCCCCGAGGACAGCCTGTTCGTGGCGAGCTGGCAACAGCAATGAGAACGAGGAAGGTGCACCAGCTGCTCGACGCCGAAAACCAGTCGCTGCCAGCGCGTCCGGACTGCGCCACGCGTGCAGCATCCACCACAGGGTCGTACTGGCGACCGTGAACAACCCCAGCGACAGGACCACCAGCACGGCGTTGAGGAGTAACTGCGGCCACGACAACGGACGATTCTCGCTCTGCGCAGGCGGCATCGGCTGTGCGTGCGGCTCAGTGTCGCCTGAAAACGCTTGCACGCCTTGGGCCGGTGGCAGTGCACCGCCGGATGAGCCTTCGCGATGCGCACCCGGTGCCGGTTGCCCTTGTTCCGTCGGGGCAGAGGACCCGCCACCGCTGGCTGAGGGCACCGACGGCTGCGGTGCGGGTTGGTCGTGGCCCCCGAACGGCTGCCCACTGAGGACCACTAGCGCGACGAAGAGGAGAACGGCACCGAACGCCACGGCAGTCCGCTTGACGCGCAGCCCCCAAAGATTTGCCTCGCCAACAGTCACCGCGTGGAGTGCAGTTTCGTGCTGCGGTCGGGGCCGCCGCGGCGGAGCCGAAGGCTTAACGACCGCCCTCCCAAGTGGCGCAGGGCTGTCGACCGGTCGTGCACGGCGAACCACGTCACCGTGCGTCCGCAGCGCTCGGTACAGTGCAGCATTGTTCGGCCGTCTGGACCGCCGCGACAGAACCGACGGCTTAACGGGCACCGTCTCCGGATCTAGTCGCGCAGTGGTGTCAACATCGAGATCTAGTCGTGTAGTGGTGTCAACTGGTCCTATGCGGCGAACCACCTCACGCCAGTGCGCCCGTACCGCTTCCCGGGGTGAAGCATCGGTCTGGTGTCTCGGCCCCCGCAGCGGAACCGAGGCCCCATCGGGTGCCGTATCGAGATCTAGTCGCGTAGTGGGGTCAACCGGTCCTATGCGGCGAACCGCCTCACGCCAGTGCGCCCGCACCGCTTCGTGCAGTGAAGCATTGATCGGCGGTCTCGGCCGCCGCGGCAGAGCCGAAGGTTGAACGGCCAACGTGTCCAGATCTAGTCGTGCAGTGTTGTCAACCGGTTGTGCGCTGTGAACCACTTGGCAGCCGCGCCGGCGCGTCCGCACCGATTCCCCCGCACGTCAATATCTTATTGTCGGCGGTCACGCAATTCCCAGGTTTGACGGATAGTCCGTCACGCAATTCCCACCCCCTGGGCGCCCCGGCGGCCAGCAAACCTCCTAGGGGTCCCGTTGCTTTCACGAAACTTGAGTCCTTGTCGAAAGACCTGCAGGTTGTGCTGGTGAGTGGGATCGTGCAAATATGCGATCAAGGGAGATTGTCAACGCGTTCTGGGACGACGTCTGGAACGCCCATGAAGCCGATGCCGTCGACCGGTTCGTCGCCGACGACGTCGTCATCGAGGCAGGCGGCCAGGAAATCGCCGGCAAAGACAACATCAAGGACTGGGTCAAGCACTTCCTCGACCACGTCAATGATCTGCACGTCGATACCATCGAGACCTTCCAGAACGACGACGGCACCCGCGTCACGTCCCGATGGGTGCTGACCGGGACCAACAACGGCATCCTCGGCACCGAACCCAACGGCAAACCCGTCGCGCTCACCGGCACCGCCGTCTGGACCGTCGCCGACGGAAAGCTGCAGCGCGGCTGGGTGGAGCAGGCCTCCTTCGAGCTCTACCACTACCTCCTCGCGAAGTAGCCAGTCATGCGGCCCGGCCGACTCGTGGTGGCGGTCGCGGTTGGCGCGTTCGCCATTACCGGTGCACCCAGCGCCTCGGCTGAATCTCTGGCGAACTGCACCAGCGACGTCGTCGACGGTGTCGAGGTGGACTACTGCGTCGGCAATCCCAACGCGAGCACCGTCAGTGATGTGCCGGGGGTCAACGTGGAATTCGAGTTCGGCATCGGGGTCGCCTTTGGCTCTGGATGATCAGGTCCCCCGGTCGATTGAGTCGAAAACGGTCAGTGACTGCTCGAACGGTTCGGACGTGACGCCCAGCTGATTGCCGAACGGATGGTCCAACCAGTACACAACGAAGAGCAGCAAGCCCAGCAACACCGCTACCGCGCTCAGCAGCCCCAGATGCCCCCGTAAGCTTCCCAGCCGCATGAAACCGCCGAGCCCTATCAGCACGACACCGCCGAAAAGCAGCCCGGCCCAGAGTAGCCCGGGTATTCGCGGTTTGGTGTCCAGGATTCGCTGATTTCGCTCCGACGCCAACGTGGTCAGCTGGTCGAGATACTTCTGACTGATCGGGCTGGACGAGACGCTGGACTGCTCACTGCCCAGCACTCGGTACATCTCGTTGAGCGCATGTCGCGCGCCTTCAGTTCCACTGCGCGAACGTGCTGCGGACGCCCACTCGGGGCCCTCGACCGCCTTCGCATACTTGCGAACCAGCTCTCGCATCTGGGTCTGCTCGGGAATGGGCATGCCAACCGTCTGCCGGTACATCGTGGTCAGGGTCGACGCCTCGTTGGAGACGTTGGTCTCCGCGGAGGAGAACTGCTCCCACGCAACCACGATCGTGAATCCGAGCAGAGCGCCATACACGAGGCCGACACACGTCAAGAACGGCGACAGCGACCCGTTGTGCCCTTCGCTCACCGGTTTGGGCAGCGTGCGATCCGCCAGCCACATACTGCCGACCGCTATCAGAATCGACGCGGCGAGGGCCAACCCCAGCCACAGCCAGAGACCCACTATCCCGAAGCCGCCCATGGCTTACCTCCCCACACTGGGCACCGACGACCCACACAAGGCCACCTGACACCCGCCGGCGTGCACCCGTAGTCGACCCGCGCCCCTAGGCAATCGACCCTAGACCCGACTTCGGTGGATGTGGCCGTCTGCCGATATTGCCGGTGATAGGGAAGACGGGTGGACGTCCCGAGTTGGATCCTGGGCCTTTCGCTCATCGTGCTGACCGTCGCGATCCACACGACCGCGGTGGTGCTGATGGCGCTCGGCCTGGAATCGACGATTCGGGTCCGCGTCGACAAGCATCAGCCCGATGTGCTGCGGGCGATTCCGACCGTGATCGGCCACATCGGAGCCGTCGCGGTCATCTTGGCCGCTCTGCACGGGCTGGAGGGCGTGTTGTGGGCGTCGGCATATTGGCGCCTCGGCGCGCTCGAGTCCTTCACGGACGCGTCGGTCTATTCCCTGGCCACCATGTCCACGTTCGAAATACCGGGAATAACGCTGCCCTCCCGGTTCCATATGTTCAGCGCATTGGAAGCGGTGAACGGCGCGCTGTTGTTCGGCATCAGCACGGCGTTCCTTTTTGCCGTGATGCAGGCCTATTGGCGGGTGCTGTCCCACCGACACGACCGGTGGAGTGACCAGTGAGGCTGCGAGTGTTCGGCTGAGCCCGAGTCTTAGGAGCAAGTGTCTGAACCCGATGCCACCCGCCACTCGTACCTGAGGTGTGGGTGCGCCGAGGCGCGCCTGGAACGGAGAGTCATAATGATCCGCAATCTCGTCGCGACAAGTTTTCTGACCGGCGCCGTCATCATCGGCGGTCTGGCGGTGGCGAACGCCGCGCACAACCCCAGCGAATCGGTCAAACCAATGTCGAATTCGACGACAACGACGACAACCTCGACGACCGCGACCAACGCCCCGGGATACCAGGGTCATATGGGCTACTGACTCGAAGCAACTCAAGGGGCGCGGGAGTCACTCATCGCGCGGATCTCGACGACAACTCTAAGCGTGACCACTGACGATTGATGGCCCGATTGCCGGGCTGATGGCCGGCCTGATCGCCGGTCTGGGTCTCGTCCCACTCGTCGTGGTGGTCCTGTGGCTCTAAAGCCTCGAAGTCACCGGGCCAATGGCCTCGAGTACACCACGTGCGTGCGAAACACAATGTCCTGCAGCGATCTTCGTCGTCGGTCGACCACCACCCACAGCAATCCGATCGGGAACAGCACGCAGCCGATCGCCCGCAGCAGCCCGACCGGCAGGCCCACCCGCTGCGACCGTCGCCCGACGACCCGCAGGCCCATCGCGACCGCGCCCGCCGTCGATCCCGAAACCGTCCAGCATGCCGTCAGATACCCCACCGCCACGATGAAGGTGACCACGGTGGAGAACACGGCGTTCAATGAAGGCAGGCTGAAGGCCGACGGCGAATACACCAGCCGGACCAACACCAGGCCTCCGTACAACCCACTCATGATCACAAGAACCACCAGCAGGTCGATGACCGCGGCCAGTCCACGGGTGACGATCCCCGCCGACCGCTCAGCCTCGGGCGTGGTCTCCGATGAGATCAACGGGTGTCCCGGCCACGCCCCAGCATCCGGTCGACGATGCCAGCCAGCACGTCGTCGGCGCGCTCGCCCTGCGTGCGAACGTCGGTCATCACCTCGGCGGTCATCGAATTCGTCGACTCGCGGATGATCGCGGGCAGGTCGACTCCCTCAATAACCCTGTCCGCCAAGGTGATCAGGTCCACCCGGTTGATCACCGCCTCGATGTCCAGATCGGCGGCCAGTGCATCAATGTCCAGGCGCTCACGCACAAGGGCGTTCAGATCCAGCTCGTCGAGAACAAGATCCACTAGACCGACAGCGACCGCCGCAATCTGGGCCTTGAATTGGTCGGCGCTCTTGGTCACCCATCGGTCGCCTCGTTCGGACAGACCCGCAACACCGCGCCGGATGAACGGCCCGAAGACGGGCAGCTTCTCGGCCGCGCGGTAAGCGGCCTCCGCAGCGCCCACCGCCACCGCTGCCGTACCCACGGCGGCGGACACCACCGGGTGTTTCAGCAGGTCGACATCGTTGCCCACTACCAGATCGTAGTTCTCACGGTGAGTAACGTCGGGACAATGACCTGGAATGTCGGCAACGTTCGTATCACGCGAGCAGTCGAGTCCGTAATGCCTTTCCCGTCGACTTCTTCGCCGAGGCGACACCGCAAGACGTTGCCGCGGAGGCGTGGCTCGTGCCTGACTTGGTCGATGCCGTGCGGCCGGTGATCGACCTTAACTCCTCACCGACGCCGCGACGGCGAACGCGCTTGTGCCGGGGACGCATTTCGCCGGCGCCTCTGCCGGGCGCGTCCTGTCAACTGACGGGATCTATCGGTTCGTGCCTGACCGCTCAGCGGCAGGCGTTGACGATTGCATGAGAAAGCTCGAATGCGTTGTTAGGCTTGAACTTTCCGTCGCCGGCGAACCAGATGTTGTCATCGCCGTCAAGCTCCAAGAGTCGCGCGTGCGGGATGCGCCCGGCAAGATCCCGTGCGTGCTCGGCACACACGTGGCGGTCACCACGCCGGTGCAACAACAGCGTCGGCGCCTGGATGCTCTCGAGCCCAGGGCGGACGTCGCTATGCAGATACAGGTCCAGTATCGCCCGGAAATACCCCGGACCTCCGGACAGGCGCTCGTTGCGCGCCCACCAGCGCCGCTTCGCGGCGTCACGCTTACGCACTGAGGTTGGCGGGTGGGTATCGCGGGCGAAAGATTAATTGGCGGAGTGTCGGTGACGGAAACGGGTAATCGCTGGGTGGTGCTTCACCTCGGAAGCACAGTTAGAAGGATTTGCTATGAGCGGTGCCGATAAAGCCAAGAACAAACTGCAGCAGGTCAGGGGCAAGATCAAGGCGGCAGCCGGGCGTGCGACCAACGACCCCGGCTTGGAAGCGCAGGGCAGGGACGATCAGCGGACATCTCACCTGAAAGACGCGGGTGAAAAAGTCAAAGACGCGTTCCGCCCCCGGCGTCGCCGGCAGATGTAGCCCAAACTCGACTCGATGACTCGTGGAACCAGTCCGACCGCTGTCGTCCGCGATGCCACCGCTGACCCGGCCGCGCCCTGTGGGCCGTTGCGGTCGCGCTCGTCCCGTTGACATTGTGGCGCCTTGCCGAGACGATCCTGGGCTTGCATCCGGCCGAGCGCCACAACCGCGACCGCAAGGATCGTCGACTCGCCAACCGGCTCAAGGCGTTTGGTCTCGCGGTGGTCTACGCGGCGGTGCGAGCTGACCCGTCGAAAGCCACCGGGCTCGACGGGTCGGTGAAGACCCTCGGACAAGCGCCCTACGGCAATGTATTGATCATGTGCGCGGCGGCGGGCTTTGCCGCCTACGGCTGCTACAGCTTTGCTTTGAGCCGTTACACGCGGATGTGACTCACCCACCTTCCACGATCGGGCTGAAGGTAGCAGCGCGCCCCGCCCGTCGGCGTGACTATCCTTCGGGTCGTGCTTGATTCGCTGTGGTCCGCCGCTACCCAGCATCCTTTTCTGGAAGCGGTGCGCGAGGGGACGATCACCGACTCCGCGTTTGACCGGTGGTTGGTGCAGGACGCGCTGTTCGTCGGTGACCTGCTGACGTTCCAGGCTCGGCTGCTGGCACGAGCGCCGCGAACTGCTCAGACGGTGCTCGCCGGGGGATGCGTGGCGCTGGTCGCGGAGCTGGACTGGTTCGAGGACCAGGCCGCGCGGCGGGGGATCAACCTGGAGCAGCCGGCGCTACCGGCGACGCTCGCCTACCGTGAGCTGCTGGGGCCTCGCGGATACGACACCGCCACGCCGACGACCGCTGCGTGGCCCAGTGTGAGGCCGTAATTCCGTTGTCGCTCCTAGCCGGGCAAAACGACATGAACCCAAAAGCACTGAGCCGCAAGAGGCGAGGGCTACAGCCTCAGCATCACCACGACCAGTGCGATGACACCCAAGACGGCGATCAGGGCGGCCATGATCCCGGATATCGAGTACGGCAACGGTCCCGCCTCCGCCTTCAGCGCGTTCATCTGCTGACGATGCTGCACCCAGGCCAGTGCCAGGCCCGTCAGTCCAATGATGATCATCGCCATCCCGACGACCCAAGGACTGACGATCGTCTGGCGATGCTCCTGCGTCGCCAGGTACTGGAAGAACTTGAAGATGGTGAAACCAAACGCAATCAAGGATGTGCTGGTGCGGATCCACGCCATCAGCGTTCGCTCGTTAGCCAGCCGTGTGCGTTCCACCGCGAGCTGAGTGGAGGTGTCCAGTGGTTGATCTGCCATCATCGCACACTCTTCATGTAGACCAGCCGCGTGCGGAACACGATGTCCTGCAACGGTCCTCGCTGCTGGTGCGGAAACCACCAGGTGCCTTGTTTCGGCAGGTCGACATCGGTGCCCATCACCGCATGGTAGTTCTCGCGGTGCACAAATCGGGCGCAACGGCTCTTGCCGAAGAGACCTTATTCGGCGGAGCCGGGCGCGCGAATGACCATCGGCACGGCAGGGAAATAGGCCGCCATCTCTGAACGCGCCTTGCGCAGCGCCGCGGTGCCGTAGCCGTGCTGTCGGTGGTCGGGATGGATCCAGACCCGGACGTTCACCTCGCCACCCACCAGCTCACCGAACACCATTCCGACTGTCTGCGTTCCCTTTTCGGCGACCAGCCAGACCGCGTCCTCGGCGTCGATGCGTCCGACAGCCGAGCCGATCTCGTCGTCGAGGCTGCCGGCCGGACCGCCGGATCCGTCACCGGCGGCACCGATATCAGTCGTCCTGACTTCGAAGAGGTTTCGGTCGGCCTCGCGGGAGAACGGCCGCAGCACCAGATGCTCGCCGGAGCTCTCGGGCCGCTCGATCAGCGTGAAGGTCAGCCGGCTGTTGAGGTCTTCGAGTTCGGCCGCGATCTGTCGACGCGAGTCCTTGGTGAGCCGATGCAACGGCATCGCGACCACCGCTTCGGCACCCAGCGGCGTGACGTCGAGCAGCGCGGTCACCGCCTCGACGGCCGCCGGCCGGTTCTCGGCGTCCACGATCGCATCAAGGACTTCATGACGGCGGTCAAGGGCGGCGATCAGGGCGTCGGTGATCTCCCGGCGTGCGGCGGCGCGGTCATGCTCAGCCATAGCGCCAAGCGTAGACGCTCATCAGGCCCTCAGTGCTGGGGACTCGTTGCACCTGCAAACATGTTGTGCGCCTCGGCCTTCCACGTCAATTGCGCGTCGGCACCGCGTGACTCGAGCCGTTCCTCGAGCGCAACGGGCGACGTCGTCGACCACACTTCAAGAGATGGTCGGCGACCGCACCTTCTCACGGCGTCATCATCCGTTGACACTCTGCAGAAGCATGCCTGTTCTGGCCGCGGCATCGGCCGCCGTGGTGTTCTCATCTCAGGGCCGCAGTTGACCGCTGGGCTATGCACCATCAGCAACATCATTCACACAGGCACCAAGCCATCGCGTGCACGACGCAAACCCTTGGGCGGGCGGCTATTCCGCTGACGTCGGCAAACGCCGGCGGTGACGAATATCCCGGCCGACACGGCCCTTCCCGCCACCGGAGATGTCGTCGCCGTGCCCTATGTTGGGGCCTCCGGACCAATGCGCTGAATAGGGGAACGCAGGTGGACGACAACAGGGGGCTGTCAGCGGCCGACCTGCTCGAGTGCAACCGCGACCTACAGGGCTCCCGCGCGATCCGCCTGCTCGCCACCACCAATCTCAGCCTCTACGTGACGCTCATGGAACGCCACCTCAGCGACGGCGCCGTGCCCGAGACCGAGCTCGTCGTGCGGCTCGAACGCGACCTGGCAGACCTCGACGACGCTCAGTCCGGACTCGCCCTGATCAAGTCCTGGGCCGCCCAGGGTTGGCTGCACCGCATCGTCGACGAACGCCACGACCACAACGTCTGCTACCTCACCCAGGACGCCCGCCGGGCGCTGGACTTCCTGCGCGGCATGCGCCGCCAGGACACCATCGCCACCGGCGGCTCCATCACCGGCATCGCCGCCCGCCTCAACCAAGTGGCCGTCAAGGTCGACAACGATCCGGCCCGCATCCGCAAGCACATCGAAGCCGAAATCGCCGCCCGCCACGTTGAACTCGACGCGCTCGACGCCGGCCAGCGCCCCCAGCCCGACGTCACCGACTGCTACGACGAGGCCCGCGCCATCGCCCTGCAGATGGAACGCCTCATCACCGACATCGGCCAGTACGGCACCATGATCGAGCAGGCCACCGCCGCCCTCGACGAGACCATCAACACCAGCACCGCCTACCGCGACCGCCAGCGCCACATGTATGCCGACTACCAGGCCGCGTGGGACTCGAAGGGCCGCGACTCGCACCGCGCGTTC
>JAJKIB010000030.1 GCA_021154745.1 Mycobacterium sp. | reverse complement strand
GGGTTTCGCTGAATCCGGAAGTTGTCCGGATCGCCGAACATCGCCTCGTCGAAGTTGGCGGACTCGAACAGCAGCATGATCTTCTCGCCCTGTTTGAGTTCGGTGCCGTGGAATTCGGTGTCGGCGGTCAGGGTGCGGCACATGTTCTTCACCGGCGACGTCCAGCGCAGCATCTCTTCGACAGCGCCGGACAGCAAGCTCGGGTCGTTCTGCAACAGATCCCACTGGTCGCGGTTGCGCAGCAGTTGTTCGGTTCCGCCACTTAGTGTGTGGCGCGTCGTCTCGTCGCCTCCGATGAGGATCAGCAGGGTCTCCTGCAGGATCTCGTCATCGGACAGCCGCTCACCGTCGACCTCCGAGTGCACAAGGACACTGATCAGATCCTCGGTCGGCTCGACGCGACGTTCTGCGATCGACCGGCTGGTGAACTCGTTGTAGGCCGCGAAGGCATCCATCGTGACCTGCACGTCCGCGTCGGACACACTGGAACTGAGCGAGCTCACGAGGTCGTCGGACCACCGGAGGAACATCTTGCGCTCGTCGGGCCGTACACCCAGCATGTCGCCGATGACGGCCATTGGCAGGGGGGCGGCCAGGTCGCGGACGAAGTCGCATTCGCCACGTTCACACACCGCGTCGATCAACGCGTCGCACAGCGCACCGATCGAGTCGACCTTGTCCATCACCTGCTTGCGTGTGAAGCCGGCGTTGACGAGCTTGCGCCGCAACAGATGTGCGGGGTCGTCCATGTCGATCATCATCGGCATGCCCCGCTGGTCGGGGCGGATGCCGCCGGCATTGGAGAACAACTCCGGGTTGCGCTCGGCATCGATAACGGCCTGATAAGACGCCGCAGCGGCCAAGCCATTGCGGTCGCGGAAGACCGGCTGGTTGGCCCGCATCCATCGGTAGTGCTCCCGCGTGCGGCCGTCCGCGTAGAACCTGCCGTCGGTCAGGTCGACATCCGGCTTCGTGCCGGAAAGGATCTGCGTCATGACACCTCCTCAGCGTCGCCGAACGACATCTCGACGTTGGCTGCCGAACTCGACACCATGGCGCGTTTGGGCAGGCCGAGGGAGGCGAGTTCCTTCGCGTACGGGTGATCGCCCAGCCACACGCGCGCACCGCCGAGCCGGTATCGCACCCCGGACAGGGTCATCTCCCCGACGGTTTCACGCACGACGCCGTCGCGATACGAGTAGGTGGGGTGTGCCTGCGGACGCGAAGTGAAAGCCGACGGAATCGGCAGGCCTGGCCTGAATTCCATGCCCACCGCCAGCTGGCCGTCGATGCTGACATCGAATCCGAATTGCCGGCCATCCCGCACCGTGAAATCCGCCATCACCTTCGGGTAGCCCCAAATCCTCTGTCCCGCTTCCAATGTGAAGGCCTGATCGACCGGGAGATGATGAATGAAGGCCCCAGCATGCTGAAGGGCCCTTGGGCCGCTTGCACTCGAGCCCGGTGGGTTGACCATCACGTTCGTGCCGTATTCGAGGTACTGGCCCAGATCACCGTCGATGTAGTGCATCAGCATCAAGACGACGATGGCGCGACCCGGCAGATACCGGCAGACCTGTAGGCCGCTGTACTCGATCAGCTGTTGCGCGGCGTCGGCGTCCACCGAAAACATCGCCATATGTTGATTCGCCCTGCGAATCTTCACCGGCATGGTGAGCACCGTGCCGGCGATGGTGTGCTGCGAAGCAGTCATCCGGTCAATCTAGAACGCGTTCTAATCGCGCCGCAATAGCGGATCAGACCAGCGTCGCGAGTTCCCTGATCTGCTCGGGCGACCGGCCGGCAACCACCATCGTCGTCACCCCGACGGCCTCCCATGCGGCGACCTGCTTACGCACGTAGTCGATGTCACCGACGATCGCGGCATCGTCGACCAACTCGTCGGGTATGACCTTGGCCGCCTCGTCCTTGCGGTCACTGCGGAACAGCCTGGTGACGTCGTCGACCACCTCGGCGTACCCCATCCGGCGGTACACGTCGGCGTGGAAGTTGGTGTCCTCGGCGCCCATTCCGCCCATGTAGAGCGCCAGATACGGCTTCATCGCCGCGAGCGCGGCGCTGCGGTCCTCGGTGATGACGATGTTGGCGGTCGCGCAGATCTCGAAATCCTCGCGGCTGCGCCGGGCACCCGGCCGGGCGAACCCCTCGTCGAGCCATTCGTTGTACATCTCGCCCAGCCGCGGCGAGTAGAAGATCGGCAGCCAGCCGTCGCAGATCTCGGCGGCCAGCGCGACGTTCTTGGGCCCCTCGGCGCCCAGCATGATCGGGAGGTCGGCGCGCAGCGGATGGGTGATCGGTTTGAGGTTCTTGCCCAGGCCGGTGGTGCCCTCGCCGGTCAGCGGCAGCGGGTAGTGCGGGCCGTCGCTGGCCACGGGGCCCTGACGGGCCAGCACCTGACGCACGACGTCGATGTACTCGCGGGTGCGGGCCAGCGGCTTGGGGAACTTTTGTCCGTACCAGCCCTCCACGACCTGCGGCCCGGACACACCAAGCCCCAGGATGTGCCGGCCGCCGGAGAGGTGGTCCAGCGTCAGCGCGGCCATCGCGCATGCGGTCGGGGTGCGCGCGGACAGCTGCACGACCGACGTGCCCAGTCGCAGCCGCTTGGTCTGCGACCCCCACCAGGCCAGCGGCGTGTAGGCATCCGAGCCCCACGCCTCGGCGGTGAACACCACGTCGAAGCCCGCCTCCTCGGCGGCGGCGACCAGTTCAGGCGCGTTCTCCGGCGGCTGCGCGCCCCAATATCCCAGCTGGAGTCCCAACTTCATTCGAGCTGCCTTTCGGGGAGGTCCTGACCGTACCTTGAAACCATTCTTAGAACCTGTTCTACTCGATGCCGTGACCACCAGCCAAAGCAGCCCGGTGCAGATCGATCAGCATGAGCCGCCGCTTTCGGCACCGCTGAAGCTGTCCTTCGACTACACCCGTTCAGTCGGATCGCTCCTCGGCCAGTTCTTCACCGCCCTGCGCGAGCGACGCATCGTCGGCGTGCGCGGTTCGGACGGGCGTGTGCATGTGCCGCCTGCCGAATTCGACCCGGTCACGTATGAACGATTGACCGAGATCGTACCGGTGGCCAGCGTAGGAACCGTGGTGTCGTGGACCTGGCAGCCAGCTCCTCTGGAGGGCCAGCCGCTGGACCGGCCGTTCGCCTGGGCGCTGATCAAGCTCGACGGCGCCGACACCCCGCTGCTGCACGCGGTCGCCGCGGCGTCGTCCGACGCCATCAGCACCGGTGCCCGGGTGCACGCGCACTGGATCGACGAGCCGGTCGGCGCAATCACCGACATCGCATACTTCGCGCTTGGGGAAGAAGCAGAACCCGAGGGCACGGCCGACGACCGCGACCCGATCACGATGCTGGTGGCCCCGAGCAGCATCGAGATCCAGCACACCGCATCGCTTCCCGAGAGCACGTTCCTGCGTGGCCTCGAGGAGGGCAAGCTGCTTGGCGCGCGTACCGGCAAGACAGGCAAGGTCTACTTCCCGGCGCGCGAGGCGGATCCCGCGACCGGCAAGCAACTCGACGAGTTCATCGAGCTGCCCGACAAGGGCACGGTGACGACGTACGCGATCATCAACATCCCATTCGCCGGCCAGCGCATCAAGCCGCCGTACGTGGCGGCCTACATCCTGCTCGACGGCGCGGACATCCCGTTCTTGCACCTCATTCTCGAAATCGAGGCTGCTGACGTGCGGATGGGCATGCGGGTCGAGGCGGTGTGGAAGCCCCGCGACGAGTGGGGCCTTGGCATCGACAACATCGACTACTTCCGGCCCACCGGCGAACCGGACGCCGACTACGACACCTACAAGCACCACCTGTAAAGGCGACAAATGACCTCCGCAGTCAGAGATATTGCAGTGGTGGGCTTCGCGCACGCGCCGCACGTACGCCGCACCGAGGGCACCACCAACGGCGTCGAGATGCTGATGCCGTGCTTCGCCTCGATCTACGAAGAGCTCGGCCTCAAGCAGACCGACATCGGCTTCTGGTGCTCGGGGTCTTCGGATTACCTTGCCGGACGTGCCTTTTCGTTCATTTCGGCCATCGATTCGATCGGCGCGGTGCCGCCGATCAACGAGTCGCACGTCGAGATGGACGCGGCATGGGCGCTCTACGAGGCCTATA
Organism: Mycobacterium sp.; assembly: GCA_021154745.1. Taxonomy (GTDB): domain Bacteria; phylum Actinomycetota; class Actinomycetes; order Mycobacteriales; family Mycobacteriaceae; genus Mycobacterium. The sequence continues at coordinate 1,118 of JAJKIB010000030.1, read as the reverse complement.
TCAAGCTACTGACCGGCGAGGTGGACACCGCCCTGGTGTACGGCTTCGGTAAGTCCTCGGCGGGCACGCTGCGCCGGGTGCTCGCCCTGCAGACCGACCCGTACAGCGTCGCACCGTTGTGGCCCGACTCCGTATCCATCGCCGGCCTGCAGGCACGGTTCGGCCTTGACGCCGGCAAGTGGACGGCCGCGCAGATGGCCCAGGTGGCGCTGGATACGTTCGCCGTGGCCGAACGAACCGACTCGGAGAAACCTGCTAAAAGCATCGACGAGCTGCTGGCGCGTCCGTACTTCGCCGATCCGTTGCGCCGGCACGACATCGCACCGATCACCGACGGTGCCTCCGCTATCGTGCTCGCGGCGGGCGACAAGGCTCGCGAGCTTCGCGAGAACCCTGCCTGGATAACCGGTTTCGAGCACCGCATCGAAACGCCGGTGCTCGGAGCACGGGACTTGACGACCTCACCGTCGACGGAGGCGTCGGCCAAGGCCGCGACCGGCGGCGACGCCGGCTCGATCGAGGTGGCCGAGATCTACGCACCGTTCACCCATCAACACCTGATCCTGACCGAGGCGATCGGCCTTGGACCGTCGACAAAGGTGAACCCGTCCGGCGGCGCGCTGGCGGCCAACCCGATGTTCTCGGCGGGCCTGGAGCGCATCGGCTTTGCGGCACAGCACATCTTCGACGGTTCGGCACAGCGGGTGCTGGCGCACGCCACGAGTGGTCCTGCGCTGCAACAGAATCTCGTCGCCGTCCTGGAAGGGAAATAAATCATGGCGGGCCAGCTGGCTGCGGTGCTCGGCACCGGTCAGACGAAGTACGTCGCGAAGCGGCAGGACGTGTCGATGAGCGGCCTGGTGCGCGAGGCCATCGACAAGGCGCTGGCGGACTCGGGCTCGACAATGGACGACATCGACGCCGTCGTGGTGGGAAAGGCGCCCGACTTCTTCGAGGGCGTGATGATGCCCGAGCTGTTCATGGCCGACGCGGTCGGTGCCACCGGCAAGCCCCTTCTCCGCGTGCACACGGCGGGCTCGGTGGGCGGCTCGACCGCCGTGGTGGCCGCGAGCCTGGTGCAGTCGGGCAAGTACCGGCGCGTGCTGGCGATGGCGTGG
>JAJKIB010000029.1 GCA_021154745.1 Mycobacterium sp. | reverse complement strand
GCCCGTTTGAATTCGGCCATCACTTCGCGACCCGAGTAGCCGCCGTTGGGGTCCGACCGGGTCCTCGGCATAGGCGAGTACTCCGGTCAGCTCGCGGCAGGTCTTCACCGCATCGGCGAGCAGCCAGCCGCCGTTGGTTCGCGACGGTGCAGCCGGTGGCGGCCACGGTGATTCCCGCAAGGGCGACGGCGAGTGCTTGGCGTCTCATGGATCCTTCCGGGCTGCGGTTTGTGACGTCCACGTATGTGGATAAAACGTGTGATCGCAGACACACGGTAAAGACGCCGTCGGAACAGCGTCAACCCGGGCTAAGTGGCCGGATCGGGGTCTGATTGGCGATCCTGCTAGCGCCGCGTGTGGTCGAAAAACCGCGTCTGAACTCACGATTCATGCCCGACGGGGAGGCACCGATACCGTGCCGCGGCCGTCGCACCGACAGCCATGCGGGTTGGGTATAAGTCCATGCTATTTCGGCGTTGGACGGGTATTCGCAGGTCGCCGTACGGTGGGGTCATCATGAGCACCGAAGGCCAGGCTCCGCAGAGCCGTCCCGTGTTGCAGGTCGGACCGCTGAAACCGTCGTTGGTGCAGACGCTTCAGGACGACTACGCGGCGCATGTGCTGCCGGACGAGCCGGCCGAGTTTCTCGCGGCGCATGGGGAAGAGATCAGGGCGATCGTGACGTCAGGGCGCACGGGTGTGGATGCCGGGTTGATGGCGGCGCTGCCGAATCTGGGCGCGGTGGTGAACTTCGGGGTGGGCTACGACACGACGAATGTGGACGCGGCGTCGGCTCGCGGTGTTCTGGTGAGCAATACGCCGGACGTGTTGACGGACTGTGTGGCGGACACCGCGGTCGGTTTGGTGATCGACGTGATGCGGCAGTTCTCGGCGGCGGATCGGTATGTGCGGGCGGGCCGGTGGCCGGTCGAAGGGAACTATCCGCTGACGCGTCAGGTGAGCAACACGCGGGTGGGCATCATCGGCCTTGGCCGAATCGGTAGCGCAATCGCGTTGCGGCTCAGTGCATTTGGTTGCATGATTGCCTACCACAACCGGCGTGAGGTCGAGGGATCGCAGTACACGTATGTGGGTTCACCGGTGGAGTTGGCGCGCGAGGTCGATGTGCTGATCGTGGCGGCGGCCGGAGGCTCTGGCACGCAGGGCTTGGTGAGTCGCGAAGTGATTGAGGCGCTGGGTGCGGACGGCTACTTGGTGAACATCGCGCGGGGCAGCGTGGTGGATGAGGACGCGTTGGTTGAGGCTTTGGTCGAGGGCCGACTGGCCGGTGCGGGCCTGGACGTGTTGGCGGACGAGCCTCAGGTGCCCGAGGCGCTGTTGACGATGGACAACGTAGTGCTGCTGCCACATGTTGGGAGCGGGACGGTCGAAACCCGCGCGGCGATGGAGCAACTCACGCTGCGCAACCTGGACAGCTTCTTGAAGTCGGGGCAGTTGGTCACGCCGGTGCCTATGCCGGTGCCTATTCCTTCGAAACGCCCTTAGTAGTTGTTGCAGGTATTGGCGACCTGGTATATCACCGGCATATATGGCTGAAGCGCCGGGCTGCTCTGCACTTGCTGGACCATCTGCGCACGCTGATCCGGCGGCGCGGCGACGAGCCCTTGCAACCACCCGACCGCCAACGGGTTTGCGTTGAGCTCGTTGGCAGTTTCCGGTGACTGGTCGTTCAGCGCCGCCATCACCTGCGGGTATGTGCACGTTGAGTTGACGATCGCGCTCGCATCGGGCGTTGCCGAGGCGATCCCGGCTCCGGCGCTCAGCGACAACGCCAGACCGGCAAAGGCGACAACCAGTTTCGTCCTCGACAGCATGGATTCACGTTAGCACTGTTAGATCCACTCGACAGTTTGACGGGTGGCCCCGAGGCGCGCTTGACAGTGCGGTAATCGTCAACGGACCAATGGGCACATCCGAAACGTGGTACCGCATGTGGTACCACGTTTTGAAACTTCACTGTGGTCGCCCGGCGCCGCGGACAAGTTCCAATCTGGACGCCGTGCACCTAACTCACGACACGACCGGCCTTTGCGACAGACTTCACCGACTGGCGTATTGCTCAGCGGCTCGAATAGCGCATGGCCGCCGCCCACGACACCAGGGTGGTCAACGCGAGCGGCACGTACAACAGCAGCGGAAGCAACCACGGTGTGACAAGGTGCTGTTTCAGGTACTCCTGTGGCGACATCTCGGGCTGCTGGCCTGCGGCGAAGAACATCACCAGGCTCACCGCGGCGATAACGGCCGCAAGGCGGTACTGCGCAATCGCGAAGTGCCGGGCGACGGCCGGCTTGTGTCCCGACGCGACGGTGGTGATCATTACGCAGCTGCCGGCCACACAGGCGACCAACGCCACTTGACTCAACAACCCCATCGCAATGTTGGGCCATTGCAGCACCGTGTCGACCAGGAGCGTCAATGGCTGCCAGCTGAGCGCTGCCACCACGACCAGACTGCCCAATGCCAGCGTCCACGCCGCGGTGCGCCAGCCCTTGACCGTGGCGTCGAGGTCATCCACGGCGTTCATCTTATGGGGCAGCTGAGCCTCACTGAACTGTGTGGCGTCAGGTGTATCCGATCGCTGGATCGTTTGCGGTCGCGGTCGCGGATGCACCGGGCCGACTCCAACGTTAGCCACTGTCTGTGTGCCTACAAAGACGACGTGTTAGCGGATTGCCCGCCATACACGAGGCTGTCGGCTGAGCGGGTCCACGATAAAGGGATGGAAGAGCATCCCCGGCCGCCACCAGGCCAGCCCGGTTACGGCCCACCGCCGGGCACCCCGACATCGAGGGGATCCGGACTGAGCCGCGTCCGTTTGCGCAACCCGCTGTCGATAGTCCTGATCGCGGTGATCGTGATCGGCTTAATCGCCGCCGGCCTGCTCGCCAGTGAGCTGTACGCCCGTCACCGCGCCGACAGCGTGGTGGCCGCCGCAACCGAATGCGTGGTGCAGGATAAGGCGAGTGTGTCGTTCGGCGCGATGCCGCTTCTGCTACAGCTCGCGACCGGCCACTACAGGAACATCTCGATCCACACGGCCGGCAATCGGATCGGCAATGCCCGAGGCATGAAGGCCGACGTGCGGATCGACGATGTCCGGCTGGATGGCGACGCCGACGCCATGGGCACCGTGGGAGCTCTAGACGCCATGATCACCTGGTCTGCCGACGGCATGAAGCAGAGCATCCAGGAAGCGATCTCGCCGTTGCGTGGCTTGGTCACCGGGGTCCAGACCAATCCGGACGACGGCACCATCAAGCTGCAGGGCAACCTGGGCAGTGTCACCACCAGGCCGCAGGTTACAGACGGACGAGTGGCGCTGCAGGTGGTCGATGTCACCGGGCTGGGTTTGTTGCTGCCCAACGAGATGGTGCAGTCGGCGCTAGACGCGTTCACCACCGATCTCACCGAGAATTATCCGCTCGATATCCGTGCCGACAGCGTGCAGATCACCTATGAAGGCGTGACAGCGCATTATTCGGCCCGAGATATGTCGATCCCGCAGGGCAAACAGGGCAACCAAGGGAAAAAGGACAACCAGGACTCCTGCTTCGCAGGCCTATAGGCCGGCGAGCAGGGCGCGGCGGGGCGAAGGCGGCGAGCGCCTACGCGACTGCAAACGTCACAGGATGGCAGACATGGGCCGCCCGGCGACCTCATCTCTCGCAGGCCGTTTCGCAGGCGATCGCATCACCGGCTCTGAGTGGCTGTCCAACAGGGCGGGGAGAACTCATCCTCGAAGGTCATGATCTTTTTCGTTATGGTCACTGGCTGGCCGATTGGTCGTCACCCTTAGTGGTATGTCCGACATCAAGCACGTCGTTCTCATCCACGGAATGAGTGGCTGCGGGGACTACTTGGCTCCCGCTGGCATCGCCTTCGAAGAACGCGGCTACACGGTGCATATCCCGACACTGCGTCATCACGAACTCCCATTGGAGGAGGGCGCGACCAAGATCGCGTCGCTGAGCCTGCGTGACTACGCCGACGACCTCGTCAAGCTTGTCGACTCGCTGGATTCCGCACCTCTTCTGGTAGGGCATTCGATGGGCGGTCTACTGGCTCAGCTGGTCGCGGGGCGCACCCGCCATGCCGGCGTGGTTGCCGCGTGCCCGTCGCCGATAGCGGGTATCTATGCCATATCTCCGATGTTGCTGCGCTTAGGATTGGGGCACTTCCTGCAACCACGGCCGTGGGCCAAGCCTGTGTATCCCTTGACGTGGGAGCAATTTCGAAAGTCAACCGCAAACGCCCAAACCGAGGAGCATGCCCGCGAGCTGTTCGCCGGACTGGTCTGCGACTCGGGGCGAGTGATGTGCGAGGTCGGCTTCCCACGGCTGGACCGCGCCAAAGCCGCCACTGTCAACTACTCAGCGATCACAACACCGGTGCTTGTGATTGCGGGTGAGTGCGATCGGATTTTGTTGCCGCGGATTGCGCGACAGACGGCAGCCCGCTATCAGCAGGCGACCTACGTTGAGATTCCCCGCTCAGACCACTTGGTCTTTTCCGGGAAGGCGCTACTTGTCACCATGGGTCACATCGACGACTGGATCGCAAGAAATCACGTGCTGACCACCGCCTAGCTTCGCAGGTCACCCTGGCACCACCGCACGGCGGCTGACATTCTCACCCGTCCGTAGCGCACGGCACTCAGCGCCGATCGGCGGCGCGTACACCGCGGCGCAACACTTGATCGTGTCCAAGCCACCGCCGCGTGGACGATGATTTAGCTGATGTCGCATCACCCACCCCGTGCGAATAGTTGAGCACACCGGATAACTCCATTGCGCAGTTCGTGGCAGCGGCAACATACTTGGTAAGCGTGGGGCTGGTGTGGGTTGCGGTTCGGTCCGACTTTGGAGTCATCATGATGTTCGCCCGCAAGGAAATCGCCAAGGTCGTCGGCACAGCGATGGCGGTAGCCGCCCTGGGTCTGACCACCCCGGGCAGCGCGGCCGCCGACGCGACCGACGACGCGTTCAGCCGCAAGCTCTTCGCCGACGCGGTGGATTTTGCCGGACAAAATGATGCAGTTAAGAGGGCCCGGGCGGTCTGCGAGGCTTTTGGCGCCGGCATGTCCCCGGCGGAAGTTCACCTGACAGTACTGAACGGCTCCGCATTTGCTCCGCGCCAGGCCGCGGTTTTCATGGCCGACGCGGTCCAGTTCTACTGTCCCGGGTACGCCGGCCTGTTCATCAAAAGCTAAGTGGAGCAGTGGCGGCTGCGTCGGCGGGCACGGCGGGCGGCGGCAATTGACATAGGCCGAGGGGCACCGGTCGCCCTAAGCAAAAAGCTGATCATCCACGCGACTACAAGGACTGCAAATTGGCGGAACTGGGCCGTGGGGCAGCACACAGCGGCGGGCGAAGGTTGGGTTTCGGAATCCCGCCCGAGCGCGCTGACTCCGGTAGCTGTCAGCTGCGACTGGTGGCCGGGGCGAGGCGGGCCATCCCGCGCAGGATCCACGGTGTGCGCCTGGCCATCACCGCCAGGGCGCGGTCCGAGCGGCGCATCGCGGCGCGAGGGCCAGGGGTGGGCATTGACACCAGTTCCGCCTCGACCGATCCCGCTCGCGCGCCGCGGCGATCGACCGCCAGGAGTTGCCAGGTGCCGGGCACACCACGCAACTCGACGCTGCCGCGGTCCTCGAAGCCCGTCCCCGAGCCGACGACCAGGTCCCGGACCGTGCGGTCGACGAGGATTTCGCCGGCGCCGGCGTGGCCGAGGATCCGCGCGGCGATGTGCACGGCGATCCCCCCGATGTCGGTGTCGAGTAGTTCGCACTCGCCGGTGTGGATGCCGGCGCGGATCTCGATGCCCAGTGTCTCGGCGTCGGCGCGCAAGGCCTCGGCGCAGCGGATGGCCTGCGTCGGGCCGTCGAACGTGGTGAGGTGGCCGTCGCCGGTGCTCTTGACCACCGTGCCGCCGAATCGTTCGGTGAGTTGGGCTGTGACCTCACCAAAGCGGTGGAGCACCGCCCGCCACCGCTCGTCGCCCGTCGCAGCGGCGTGTTCCGTCGATGCGACCATGTCGGTGAACAACACGGTGCGCAGAGCGCGACGTGACAGAGATGGCGCGGCATGGCTGCCGGTGAGAAACTCCTCAATCACGGTCAAGATCCGGTCGGGATCG
>JAJKIB010000028.1 GCA_021154745.1 Mycobacterium sp. | reverse complement strand
TTGTGCGGCGACTTGCCCTCTCGCCGAGGAGGATCCCCACGATGTGGTCGGTGAACTACGGAGTTTCCTTGCGTCCCGACAATGATCAGGCCGAGAGAAATGAGCAAACCGTGCACGTGATTACAGCGTCCGAGTATGGCCCCGCCGAGGTGCTGCATGTCGAAGAGCGGCCGGTTCCGAAGCCAAAGCGCGGCGAGGTCGTTGTCGAGGTTAAGGCAGCCGGCATCAACCTGATGGACACCAACGTCCGCCGTGGACTCGTCCCCACTGGCATCGCGGGCCCGGCGCCAAGAACGTACTCTTTGCCGCTGGCTTTGGGCGTGGACGGTGCGGGAGTCGTGGTCGAGGTTGGTGATCAGTCCACCGCGAAGGTCGGCGACAGGGTGGCGTGGGAGCACATCCCGGGAAGCTACGCGGAAATGCTGGCCATTCCGAACGAACGCCTGGTCCCGATCCCCGACGCGGTCAGCTTCGAGGCGGCCGCGGGCGGGCTGATGCAGGGGATGACGGCGCAGTACCTGTCATGCGTCGCCGTTCCCGTCCCGAAGGACTCTGCGGTACTTGTGCATTCGGCCGGCAGTGGCGTGGGTCGTATGTTGACTCAACTGTCAGCCCACCGCGGCGGGCGCGTGATCGCCACGGTATCGAAGGGACACAAGGCGCAGTCGGCGCTCGACGCCGGTGCATGGCAGGTGTTGGTACGCGAGGAGATCGAGGATCTGGACGAAGCCATCCGGGTGGTCACCGACGGCAAGGGCGTGGAGATCGCCTTCGACGGAACCGGAAAGACCCTCTTCGAGACCAGCGTCTCCGCCCTGCGTGTCGGCGGCACCTTCGTTACGTACGGCTACGCAGGAGGTCACATACCTCCCATCAATTTGTGGGAGCAACCTCATGGAGTACGTTTCGTCTTCATCCGCGGAGATGCTCCAGAGGAGTCGATCGAACAGTGGCGCCAGCGCGCGTCGCAAGTGATGCACTGGATCGAGGACGGCACGTTGGACGTCCTGATCGACCGCACCTATCCGCTGGAGGACGCGGTAGCCGCGCACCGCGACCTCGAATCCCAGGAGACGGTGGGCAAGTTACTTCTCATCCCCTGACGCTGTGTCCGCCGACGTCGGCTCGCTCGATCAGCTCATCGCCTTCACCGGCCGCGACCCACGTCAGCTGAATCCATGCGGCGACTGCCACGTCGAATATGGCGAGGACTGACCATCACTTCGTCGAACATCGTCGGTCGCGTCACAGACGTAGACGGATGAACCCGGCGGGGCCGAATTTCGTAGTAGTTGTTGACTTCCGGTAAATAAGTTGCCGCTGATCGTGCGTCCGCGGGTACGGAGAGGACGACGTGCTGCAACGAATCGCATTGCTGGCGATCGCGGCGCCGCGGTGGGTCATCGGGGTAGCCCTGCTGACGATGCTGGCAGCAGGGATATTCGGCGGTCCCGTCGCCAAGAGCCTGTCCTCGAGCGGATTCCAGGACCCCACCTCGGAGTCGGCCAGGGCGACGCAACTGCTGACCGACAAGTTGCACCAGGGCGACATGCAGATGCTGATCTCCGTCACCGCTCCGGACAACGCCACCGGCCCGGCCGCCCGCGCGGTGGGTTTAGGCATCGTCGATCAGCTGAAGCGATCGCCGAACGTCGCCGAGGTGACGTCCGCGTGGACCGCGCCACCGGCAGCGGCGAAACGTCTGATCAGCAATGGCGGCAAGACCGCATTGGTCGTCGCGGGCATCAGTGGCGGGGAGAGTGTCGCACAGGCAACCGCCCAAACGCTGTCCGATGAGGTGACGCGCGATCACCCGGCCGGGACCACTGGCATCATCGTCCGGTCGGGCGGAGACGCCATGGTGAACGCGCAGATCAACTCCCAGCTGCAGCACGATCTCCTGCTGATGGAGTCGATCGCCGTTCCGTTGAGTTTCCTCGTGCTGGTCTGGGTGTTCGGCGGCCTGCTGGCGGCCGCACTCCCGGTTGCGGTTGGGCTGATGGCGATCCTGGGCTCGATGGCGGTCCTGCGCCTCATCACCTTCAGCACTGATGTGTCGAACCTTGCGCCAAACCTCAGCACCGCGATGGGCCTGGCCCTTGCGATCGACTACACGTTGCTGATCATCAGCCGCTATCGCGACGAACTGGCCGATGGCACAGCGCCGAACACCGCGCTGATCCGCACGATGAGCACGGCAGGGCGCACGGTATTGGTCTCGGCGACGACGGTGGCGCTATCGATGTCGGCGCTGTCCTTGTTCCCGATGCACGTGCTGAAGTCGTTCGCTTACGCCGGTGTCGCCACCGTCGCGTTCGCCGCGCTGGCGGCGGTTGTCGTCACGCCGGCCGCTATCGTGCTGCTGGGTGACCGGCTGAACGCCCTGGATGCGCGACGGCTCGCGCGGCGCCTGCTGCACCGGCCCGACCCCGTACGCCGTCCGATTGAAGCCCAGTTCTGGTATCGGTCAACGACATTCGTTATGCGCCGAGCGCTGCCGCTCGGCCTGGCCGTTGTCGCGCTGCTGCTGGTACTCGGCGCACCTTTCCTCGGGGTGAAATGGGGATTCCCCGATGACCGGGTGCTGCCGACTTCCGCGTCGGCGCATCAGGTCGGCGACCAGCTGCGCAACGATTTCGCCGATAACTCGGCCACCGCGGTCACCGCGGTTATCCCCGACGCCGGCGGCCTGACACCGGTCGATCTGGAGCGCTACGCCGCTGAGTTGTCCCGCGTCCCGGATGTTTCGGCGGTGTCGGCACCGACGGGCACGTTTGTCGCCGGCGTCCGGGTCGGGCTGCCCTCGACGGCCACCGGGGTGTCGCAGGGCAGCGCCTTCCTCACTGTCGATAGCAGAGCGCCACTGTTTTCCGAAGGTTCGCAGATCCAGCTCGACCGGCTGCATGCGGTGCCCGGGCCGGCCAGCCGCCCGGCCGAGTTGACCGGTATCGCGCAGACCAACCGCGACAGCGTGGACGCCATCACGTCACGGCTGCCCGCGGTGCTGGGGCTGATCGCGGTGATCACGTTCGGACTGCTGTTCCTGCTGACCGGCAGTGTCGTGCTGCCGCTCAAGGCGCTGGTGCTCAACGTGCTGTCGTTGACCGCCGCGTTCGGAGCGCTCGTGTGGATCTTCCAGGACGGTCATCTGGGTGCGCTCGGAACGACATCTACCGGAACCCTTGCCGCCAACACGCCGGTGCTGTTGTTCTGCATCGCTTTTGGCCTGTCGATGGACTATGAGGTTTTCCTGCTGTCACGAATCCGGGAGTACTGGCTCAACTCCCAGCGGTCCAGTGCCGACAACGACGAGAGCGTTGCACTGGGGTTGGCTCGCACCGGCAAAGTGATCACCGCCGCGGCCCTGGTGATGTCGATATCGTTCGCGGCCCTGTTCGGCGCCCACGTGCAGTTCATGCGGATGCTTGGGCTCGGCCTGACGTTGGCCGTACTGGTCGACGCCACGCTGGTGCGGATGGTGCTGCTTCCTGCTTTCATGCACCTGCTGGGCAGATGGAACTGGTGGGCACCGAAACCCTTGGTGTGGCTGCACGACCGCATCGGCCTGGACGAGGGTGAGAAGTTGACCGAGCGCGCCACGCTGCCTGTGGCGTCACCTTTGACATCCCAAGGTCTCACATAGTGTTTCCGCTCCATCGACCCGTCCCTTGTGGCGCGCCGACGCATACTCGCGCCGAAACTGAAGGCATGCAGTCAAAATGCGAGAACCCGCCTGCATAACTTCAGTTTCGAGGTCTGAACCGCGTTGCGTCGTCGCCGCCTTCGAAATAGTGGACGAAGTCGATGGCGCATTTCGCGAGGCCGTCTCACCGAGGGACATTGTGTGCGTTGTCGCGGAACATGTTTGATCGCAGCATGTTCCACCGCCCCCGATAGCCAACGTCGAATCCAGCGGCCGTGTCCAAGCCCTCCGCTGCCCTCGCGACGACCGCGGCGACCCGATCTCTTGGGATAGCTTGGCCCCGTCGCGCTCGCCGGGTTACACGCTGGCCGGCCAGTAGACGGCGGAACTTTTTGAGGCGTAGCGAAATTCGGGAGTAGTGCAAGCCGTGTCACGGAATACTTTGTCTCCCTTGGGAGTTGTAGATAGTGGTGGCTCCGCCGTGCCACCGACCAGAGAGGTTGCACCATGAAGAATTGGGCCATCGCCGCCACGACCGTAGGCGCCCTGATCGTCACCGCGCTGGGAATGCCGGGTGCCGCCACAGCGGCTCCCTCTGGTCCCTCATCGGTCGACGACACCGTCGCGAGCCTGCAAGCCGAAGGCTATAAGGTCATCGTTACCCGACTCAGCGGGGCCGAGTCGGGTAACTGCTCGGTCTCCGCGGTCCGCCCCGGCCAACAGATCACACAGGAAACTCCCACAGGGGGTCGTGGCAACCACGCTCGGCAGGTCGTCTCCAACACCGTCTATGTTGACGTGCGTTGCTGAATCACACGCCACTGCATAACACGAGCAGTACCAAGGCAAGCGCTATCAGCTGACCGGTCGCCTTGTCATCCCGACTGATTCTCGCCCTTGTGTTCCGCTCGTTGTCGCTACGCGGCTCTGGCCTCAACCACGCTCAGGGGCGAAGCGGTTTGCACCACCCGTGTCATCCGGAATCCGGCTGCGCTGAGCAGGTCGCGGTACTCGGCCGCGGTGCGTTCACGGGCCCCCAAATTCAACATCATCTCCAGATCCACCCATTTCCCGGGGAAGTCACGGTCGTGCTCGGGGATGACGAACTCGACCAGCAAAACCGTGGCCCCGGTCCCGACCGCCGCGCGAACGTTACGCAGGATCTGCCGCGCTTTCTCGTCGGGCCAGTCGTGAATGATGTTCTTGAGGACGTAGGCGTCACCATCGCCCGGAACGCTGTCGAAAAACGACCATTCCGCGATGACGACCCTGTCGGCCACACCCTGCTCCCGCAACAGGGTCGGGGCGTTCGCGACGACCGGCGGCAGGTCGTACAACACGCCCCGCGAAGCGGGGGCCGCCGCCAGGATGGCGGCCAGCAGTGGGCCATGCCCGCCGCCAACGTCGACTATCGTCGGGTGG
>JAJKIB010000027.1 GCA_021154745.1 Mycobacterium sp. | reverse complement strand
GGGATGATGGTCGACCGACGCGACCAGGTCTTGATGACCTGCTTGGTGTTCTTCTCGTTCTGGACGTCGACCTTCTTGAGCAGATGGTCGTCGACGAACGGACCCTTCTTAAGGCTGCGTGGCATCCGCTAACTCCTACCGGTGGTGCTTCTTGCCGGTGCGCCGGCGTCGGACGATGAGCTTGTCGCTCGGCTTGTGAGACTTGCGGGTGCGGCCCTCGGGCTTGCCCCACGGGCTGACCGGGTGACGGCCGCCGGAGGTCTTGCCCTCGCCGCCGCCGTGCGGGTGGTCGACCGGGTTCATCACGACACCACGCACGGTGGGGCGCTTGCCCTTCCACCGCATGCGACCGGCCTTGCCCCAGTTGATGTTGGCTTGCTCGGCGTTGCCGACCTCGCCGACTGTGGCGCGGCAGCGCACGTCGACGCGACGGATCTCACCGGACGGCATACGCAGCGAGGCGTAGGTGCCTTCCTTGCCGAGCAGCTGGATGCTCGAGCCGGCCGAGCGGGCCAGCTTGGCGCCGCCACCGGGCCGCAGCTCGACGGCGTGAATCACGGTGCCCGCCGGGATGTTGCGTAGCGGCAGATTGTTGCCGGGCTTGATGTCGGCATTGGCGCCGGACTCCACCACGTCACCCTGCGACAGTCCCTGCGGCGCAATGATGTAGCGCTTCTCGCCGTCGAGGTAGTGCAGCAGCGCGATGTTGGCGGTGCGGTTCGGGTCGTACTCGATCTGCGCGACCTTGGCGTTGACGCCGTCCTTGTCGTTGCGACGGAAGTCGATCACGCGGTACGCGCGCTTGTGGCCACCGCCCTTGTGCCGGGTGGTGATCCGACCGTGCGCGTTGCGTCCGCCCTTACCGTGCAGCGGACGAACCAGCGACTTCTCCGGATGGTCTCGAGTGATCTCGGCGAAATCGGAGACGCTGGCACCGCGGCGACCGGGGGTCGTCGGCTTGTACTTGCGAATTCCCATGATTCTCTAGGTCTCTCTGCGTTATCCGCCGGCTACGCCGGAGTTCCGAACAGGTCGATGGGCTTGCTACCCGCGGCCAGCGTGACGATGGCGCGCTTGGTGTCCTTGCGCTTGCCGAAGCCGGCGCGGGTGCGCTTGCGCTTGCCCTGCCGGTTGGCCGTGTTCACCGATGCGACCTTGACCTTGAAGATCTTCTCGATCGCGATCTTGATCTGCGTCTTGTTCGAATCGGGGTGCACGACAAACGTGTACACGTTGTCCTCGATCAAGCTGTAGGACTTCTCCGAGATGACCGGCGACAGAATGATGTCGCGGGGGTCTGTGACGGTTGCCATCAGGCCGAAACCTCCTCGGCGGTCTTATCGGCGCTTGGTGTTGCTGCGCTGATGTAGCTGTCCAGCGCCTCGACGCTGAAGATCACGTCGTCGGCCTTCAGCACGTCGTGGGTATTGAGCTGGTCAGGCGAGAGGACATGCACACCGGGAAGGTTGCGCACGCTCAGCGCGCCGGCCTCGTCGCTGCGGCCGATCACGACCAGCACCTGCTTACGCTCAGTCAGCGTGGCCAGGAACGCCTTCGCGCTCTTGGTCGACGGCGTCTGCCCCTCCACCAGCTCGGTGACGGCGTGGATCCGGCCGTTGCGCGCCCGGTCCGACAATGCACCGCGCAGCGCGGCGGCGATCATCTTCTTGGGGGTGCGCTCGCTGTAGTCGCGCGGCTTCGGACCGTGTACAACGCCACCGCCGGTGAACTGTGGCGCACGCGTCGAACCCTGACGGGCGCGGCCGGTGCCCTTCTGGCGGTACGGCTTCTTGCCACCGCCGCGCACCTCGCCGCGAGTCTTGGTCGAATGCGTGCCCTGACGGGCCGCGTTCAGCTGCGCCGTCACCACCTGGTGCATCAGCGCGATGTTGGGCTCGACGTCGAACAGCTCGGCGGGCAGCTCGACAGAGCCGTCCTTCTCACCGGCCGGGGTATGAACGTCAATCTTTAAAGTCTTGGCAGCTCCGGCCGTCTTGCTCCTCGCGTCCGCAGTCACTTCTCACTCCTCTTGATCGCGCTGCGGACCATCACGAGTCCGCCGTTGCGGCCGGGAATGGCGCCCTTGATCAGCAGCACGCCGTTCTCGGCATCGACCTTGTGCACCACCAGGTTCTGCGTCGTCACGCGGTCATTGCCCATGCGCCCCGACATCCGGGTGCCCTTGAACACACGGCCCGGTGTCGCACAGCCGCCGATGGAACCCGGCCGACGGTGCACCGCCTGCGCGCCGTGGCTGGCGCCCTGGCCTTTGAAGCCGTGACGCTTCATGGTGCCCGCGAAGCCTTTGCCCTTGCTGGTGCCGGTCACGTCGACGTAGGTGCCGTCCGCGAAGATTTCGGCGGTGAGCTCCTGGCCCACCTCGTATTCGCCTGCGGCGGCCTCGTCGTCGAGCCGGAACTCAGCGAGGTGACGGCGCGGATTTACGCCCGCGGCGGTGTACTGACCGGTCAGCGGCTTGTTCACCTTCCGCGGGCTGATCTCGCCGTAGGCCAGCTGCACGGCCGAATAGCCGTCGCGCTCGGGGGTACGGATACGCGTCACGACGTTGGGGCCGGCCTTGACGACCGTCACCGGTACGACCCGGTTGTTCTCGTCGAACACCTGCGTCATGCCCAGCTTGGTGCCCAGAATGCCTTTTCGTGCCATTTCTGTTGCGTCTCTCCTACTGGGATGCCTATTGGATATTGACGTCGACACTGGCCGGCAGGTCGATGCGCATCAGGGCGTCAACCGTTTTCGGCGTGGGGTCGAGGATGTCGATCAGTCGCTTGTGCGTACGCATCTCGAAGTGCTCCCGCGAGTCCTTGTACTTATGCGGGGACCGGATGACGCAATACACGTTCTTCTCGGTCGGCAGCGGCACAGGGCCAACCACGCTGGCGCCGGTACGGGTGACCGTCTCCACGATCTTGCGTGCCGAGGCGTCAATCGCCTCGTGGTCGTAGGCCTTGAGCCTGATGCGGATCTTCTGTCCCGCCACGCTTTTCCTACCTCACTGCTACTGGGGTCCCGGCGCGTTTCGCGCTGGTATGCCGCCGCTGTTTATCTGTCTGTGGTCCACCGGTCCCCGCGGTCGGGTGTGTCGCCCGCACGCACACTCAGCCGCGGCGGAAATCGTCGCGATCGAGGTGGGAACCAGATGCGCCCCTTCGGGCGCTGGTCGTACGCCCCGGCCAGGCGAACCCGGCTCAAGGCAACCCGAACAGTATGCCCTAGATGTGGGGCCTCATCCAAATCTCTGGCCACGGGCAATCCGCGGCATTCTTACTCAAGAGTAAGGTAGGCCCGCATGGCAGCACGACCACCACATATCGGATGTGGAAACGCCTCGCCGAGCGGCCCGGCGGCACCCGGCTCTTCTCGGCCGCCGCGATGGTGCGGGTGCCGTATTTCGCGTCGATCATGCCGCACGTGGAGCGGATGGAACCCGGCTTCGCCGAGGTCACCGTCCCCAAGTGGTTCTTCGTCAAGGGTGTCCAGTCTTCGGCACGCTTCATTGACACCAGTTACGGAATGGGTGCCCTGAGCGTGGCCCTTCATGAGGAACAGGCATCGGGAGCATCCGGTGGTGCCGCTACGGGTGCAGCCTTCATCCAAGCTGGCAGCATGACCATCTGACAAACCGCCACCACGACGACGCCCCCTGCGGCTCCCGAGACGTCCGTCGCGGTACCGCCGGTCAAGGCGCCGCCCTACGGCGGCGGCGGGTTAGATCGGCCCGTCATCCTGGTTGGGTGGCGGGCCGACTGCCATCCGAGCCAGCGTGGCGTGGAGGTTGTAACCGATCGCCGGATCGTTTGCGGTCGGGGTCGAGGCCCGCGCCGGGCCTTCCACCTCAGCAGAGGTGCTAACTGTCGCGAAACACCTGTCAACGATGTCGTGAAACCAGATACTTCCACGGCACCCAAGGTGTTTGCAGCAGCGGAGAAACCATAGGCCGGTTCAGTTTTCGGTCGGCCCGTGGGTTCGCCTACGGGCTCACACAGAACTATTCTCGTAGACGGGCCGGGAAGGATGGGAGGCGCGTATGAGCTGGTCAGGAATCCTCGGAAAGACGGCGGTGGGACTCGGCGCGGTGGCAGTGCCGGTGGTGTTCGCGGTCACCGGAGCGGGACAGGCATCAGCAGACCCCGGTATCTGCGTCAGCGGCCCTTGGGGGTACGCATCCGCATGCATCAACGGGCCCGGATGGGTCGACTGGGGGCCGCACTGGGGCGGCGGCTGGGACGGCGGATGGGACGGCGGTTGGCACGGCGGTCACGGCGACTGGGAGGGTGACGACTAAGTCCGGCTGAATCTCAGCCATCGCCGCGTAGCGCCCCGGCGCCGAGCGACCCAGTGCCCGGAGGCAACCGAACGCCTACCGTTGTCTTTATGGCGGCGGTCGGTGAGCTGGTGCGGTCGACGTCAGGTGCGTGGATAGTGCGGCCACCCACACACTGCCCGAGCGGACACAGTCTTGGCCCAGGCGAGGTGCTGGTCGGTCATCAAGCCTGCCTCGGCCACGGCGGCGGACACACCACCTAGGACATGCCGCACATGCGATCAGACGCTGTACGGGCCGCCGCTCAACATTCACTGCACGACACTCGATGGCCCTGCGACAGTGCGGATCTCAATTCGGCGCGAGTCATGGCGGGTACCGGCCATACACACCGCGGTCGTCGTCGGCCATCACCAAGGCGTGCTGCTGATCGGCGGGCTGTATGAGTGCAATAGCCCGCTCGGCGCGACGTCGGGCGTCGGCCTCGAACTCAGCCCGCGCGACCGGATATGCGCGAACGGCCAGCCACGCCAGACCCGCGACGGCCGCCGCGGCGACGATCCACCAGAAATACGCGCCCACGAAGCCGACCAGCAGCAGGACGGCTACGAACCGAGCCAGCAGCCTCATCGGACGCTAAGCGCATCCCCGCGCTGCACGCTCACGATGCATTCACCGGTTGCTGAGTTGGGCAAACTTCAACTCCACCTTGGCGATCGTCATCGCCCGCGCGCGCGTACTGGGTCGGCGGCCCGTAGGGGCGGGACGTCCGTTCGTCGTCATGGCGGATCGAGCCTTCCTCCTCGCCAGCGACGTGGACCATCGAGGAATACCCCATTGGAGACTTGGTGTCGGTGCGGCCATACAGAGGCTCGTTCGAGCCAGTCGGAATGGCTCATCCAGTGACCTCGCACATCGAACCACTGGCAGCCGAGGCACGCCTGGCCTGGCTGATGATCTTGGGCTGAATAAGCGTCACGTCGATGCAGCGCCTCGCCGTGCTCGGCGCGGGTAGGTGCCGATGATGAGCCTCACGGCGTGTACCGGAACCAGTCAACAACCATGGTCGCTGGGAAAGGCGTGGCGTCCGTTGGCGGACCAGGCCAATCCCCGCCGACGGCCACGTTGAGCACGGCATACATGGGGTGGTTGAAGACCCATCGCCCCCCAGCGGGCAGTGACGCTGGTGTGAATGCGCCGAGGGTGGCGTCATCAACTCCTATGGTGATGCTGTCGTGCTGCCAATCCATCCAGTAGACATGGAAATCATTCGTGAGATCAGCGATGGGACCACTTGTGCGGACTCCCTCGCCATTTGAGTAGTCGGATTCTCCTTGCGGCCCGTGCAACGTCACGTAATACGTGGTACCGGAGTTGACCAGTTCCATGAGGTCGATTTCACCGCATTCAGGCCATCCGACATTCGCATAATCTGAGCCCAGCATCCAGAATGCGGGCCAGATGCCTTGCCCCGACGGCATTTTGATGCGGGCGCTGACCCTGCCGTACAACATGTCCACCTTGCCCCGAGTCACCAGACGACCGGAGGTGTAACTGTTGCCGGATTTGAATGCTTGTATGAGGAGATGGCCCTCACCGTCGAGCCGGGCGTTGTCGGTGGATGAAGTGTAGGTCTGGTTTCCCGGGTTGGGGTTGCCAGGATCGTAGTGCCAGATGTCAGGGTTAGGGGGTGAGCCTGCGGGACCGGCGAAATCGTCGAACGTCCCGGCGGATGTCGCGCCAGACGTTGCCGTTTGGCCCGAACAGAAACACAACGTGAGGATAAGCGCCAGAATCCAAGACAGCTTCATAGCATCGGTCGCACGAGCTTCAGCGTGTAGAACTGGGCCTTGTCGCCGCGATAGCCGCATCGCTTGCGCGGGCACCAGATGGCATTGTCCTCGGAGTGCCGGATGGTCCACTGCCACAGACCGATCGGGTCGCCGTCACGGTGGTAGTAGACCGCCCTGCTCAGTGACGGGTAGAACTCGTCGTCCATCAGAAGGTCGTCAGCTCGCCGGGCAGGGAGAGGTGCCGGTAGGGGTCGCCGTCGAAGCGCACCGCGACGAACTGCCCGCTGAAGCCGACAACCTGGCCGAGGCGCCCGACGTAGCGGCGCATCTGTTCCGGGCATTGGCCACCCGCACTTCCATCAGCCCTCCGTCTCCATCAACCCCTCGGTTATGAGTTGGACACCCTGGTTACCCACTGGGTCAAGCCGTCGATGGGGCTGACCTTCGGCTCCCAGGCAGGATGACCCTATTTCCCACCCTGACCTCCTTGTCGGTGGGCAGCGGACCATGCGCCCTGATGTAGTCCGACATCTGCCGGTAGTCCTCGAACGTCATGCCGCCACCCGCCGATGCCGACCGCCCTTGAGCGCACCGGCCCGCTCGGGTGAGGTCCAGGTCACCTGCTCGCCGCTGACGCTCTGACGCAGGCGCGGCAGCTTCACCACCGTCTGCATCAGTGCGATGTATTCGACTACCGAGAGCAGGTACAGGAGCACGTACATCGCCGGTGCCATCAGGGACAGCAGCGCCTTGTCGCGCCCGGACAGGTGGATGGTCCCCAGTATGTTGGCGATGACATAGCTGGAGACGATGATCATCGCGGACACCAGCGTCCAGGGCGAACGATAGTAGATGCTGACCGCGATGACGACCGTGACGATCGCTGGCTCGATCAGGTACATGACTTCCTGCGCCAGCGCATAGGGCAGGAAGAACCACGACAGGCCGACGGAGTGCTTGGTGTCCCGGGAGAAGAACAGCCGCCAGTTCTTGTAGAAGGCCTGCAGCCGACCGTACTTCCAGCGGTACCGCTGCCTGATCAGGGACCGGAACGACCGCACCGCCTGGGTGTAGGTGATCGCATCGTGCGCGTAGGCGATCCGCTGCTTGCGGTTGCCCTTGTGCGAGATGATCTTCAGCGTGAGGTCGATGTCCTCGGTCAGCGTGTTGGTGTCGTAGAAGCCCACCTCGTCCAGCACGCTGCGCCGGAACATGCTGCCGATCCCGCCGATGATGTACTCGACGTTGAACCTGTTCTGGGCCTTCTTCATGTGGTAGCTGATCAGGTACTCGTAGCGTTGCACCAGCCCGAGCAGCGTGCCGTTGGGCAGGATGTTGACGTTGGACGCGCTGGCCACGACACGCGGATCGCTGAAGTAGGCGACGGATTTCGTCACCGCGTCGGGGGCGATGATCGAATCACCGTCTAGGCACATCACCAGCTCGCCGGTGGCCATCGCCCTGATCGCGTTGTTGAGTGCATCGGCCTTGCCGCCGTTGGGCTGGGTGAATACCTGCAGAACGTCGTTGGTGTCGTGTGCGCGCTTGTAGGCGTAGATCCGGTCCACGGTGTCGTCGGTGGAGCCATCGTCGGCCAGGATGATCTGCAGCGGGGCGTAGTCCAGCTTCAGCAGGCACGTCAGGGTCGCCTCGATCACCGCTGCCTCGTTGTGCGCCGGTACCACGAGGCTCACGGTCGGACGGTAAGACACACCCTTGTCGGCCAGGGCACGCCTGATCGTGTAGAGGTCTGCGCCGACCAGATACACCATCATGCGGATCAGGTTCACCACGGCGACGCCGATGATGAAGGCCGTGATCAGGTGGAGCATCGCACGACCACCTTTTTGACGAGCGCGCTCGCGAGGATGATGGCGAGGCAGCTGATCGCGACGAGGGCGACCAGGCTCAATGTGATCCCGCCGGGCAACGAGATGGCCTGGAGGCTGAACATATGTAGGGGCTCGGAGTACGCGGCCAGACCAACGTGGTCGGACACGACGTGCGGGATGTTGCCGACGTGGTGCCCGGGATCAACGTGGGCCACGTTGATGTGAGGCTGGGTGACGTGGTGTATCCCCCAACCGCCACCGACTGCGCCTGCACCTGCGGCACCATGGAGGCAGTTTTGTCCTGTGTGACTAATGGTCATCCGAGTTCTCCCTTCAGCTTCTTTCAGCTTTTTGTGGACCTGCCTGGGAACTAACGATCCGTGGTGCGGGTGGGTGCTTCGACCGTCTTCATCGGTCTTCGTCAATCGAAAACGAAGCCCGCCACCCCAGCTAACATTCATTAGGCGGAAGGCCGACCAAAACATACTCGATGGCCCAACATTTGGCAAACTTGTTAGAGATTGCTGAACTCACCAGTCCGGGTTTGACTCTCCTGCCGGTTCGGCGCCCACCGCTCCAGGCGGGGCCACGCCGGATCGCCTGATGACTGATTTGATGCGAATGATTTGATGCGTTGTCAGTCGAGCTGGTTACCCTACGTCACCGCGCGGCAACACCGCTGCGCGCCTCGATCATCTGCGCAGATTCGCCCTATAAGGGCTGGACGGCTGGGTCACGTCAAGAGGCTGAACACCTGAATGCCACCACCGAGCCTCAATGCGCTGTTTCGAAATACTCTCGCAAATCAATGTGGCCGAGGATGTACTGTGCCTGCCAGAGGTCGCAGGCCCGTCGGTCTTGGCACTACTTTCCCAAGCAGATCCTGGCAATGCCAATGCGATGCTTTGCTATCGCTACGCCCCCCGCTCCGGGCAATGCCACCTCCCATGCGTGAGAACCGAATCCGGGAAGGTTCGGTGTGACGTGCGACCGGATGAAGTCGCTTGTGAGGCGCGTGGGCCGGGCAGCCAAGGCTTCCTGCAAGCACCCATTGAAATGCCGGAATCGCAATGCAAGTACTCGCCACGTCCGGGGAGGTATGCACTCGGATCTGGCTGAGGGGGTATCGGCTCCAACTGGGATCACACCGACACCACTCTCGGCGACGGACAGACCTACCACATCTCGGGCTGGACGGACTGCCGAGCATGACGGCACCCGCTTCACCAATGACGGCAGCGGTCACGGCACGTTCGTCAGCATCGACAATGTCTATTCGTTCTGAATCCCGAGGGTCATAACGCGACTGCGCTTCATTGATCACGATGACGACTTCAATAAGCCACCGCTGCATGGGCATGTCGCGACGACGACCGGCTGACTCGGGTCTACTCGTAATCCTGCCCTGATTTCGCAGCCAATTGCGTCTGCTGAAAGTCGGTTCGTAGACTGGGTTTTCGGCTCTGTTCGGCAAGTCGTAGGACCGCTGCCACGGCCTCGTGCTCTGCAGCTCCTAACGTCGGATGGATGGCGAGACTAGGAGACACTCCACAGTTCCGCAGCATGCGGGGCAGGATCGGAGCATTTGAGTCTTGCGCGAAGACCGAGGACCGCTCAGCCCGCACATGGCCTGCGCGCAAAGCAGCCATGGACAAGTTTGAGCGCGAGGTCGATCCCGAGGGCAAGCTCACCGTTCAGGAGCGCGCAAAGCGCGCCGAGTGGGCACGCAAGGCCTACATACAGCGGCTGGCACTCAAGTCGGCGGCGGCACGCCAGCGACGCAAGCGGATCTGCCAGAAATGCGGCGAGCCGAAAGAACCTGCAGCGCCCATGTGTCCGAAGTGTCTGCACAGGCTGCGCGAGCAATGACAAGTGTGTCACTTCCCCCGTGGCTGACCGTCTCGCAGGCGGCCGAGCACTGCGGAGTCGACCGTGCAGAGATGTACTACAAGATGCTTCGAAACCTGGAAGTTCGGCGCATTGGTGTGCGCGGCGGCGCTTCGCCTTTTTACTGGTGAACACCGGAACTGGCTCCCCGAAATCAGGGATCGGATCGGCTACTTTCCGACCATGCGGGTCGTTCGTGTAGTGGATCCTGGTGTCGATGAGCCAGCGGTTCAGCTGGTCGACGGCAACGGGCAGGTCGTAGAGGACGTCTCGGCGTTCTTACGTGTGCTGACGGTTCGGCGGTTCTCTCCCAACGCCGTGCGGGCGTATGCCCACGACCTCCAGAAGCTGATGCTGTCCTGGAAGAAGGTGGGCTGACGCTGCGGGACTTCACTCCGGCGTGCGCTGTGGATTTCCTGGCGACGTTGCGTCACAAGCCGTCGAACCGGCGTGCACAGCGGCTGGACCTGGCCGCGACGGTCGACGGTGGCCGGTTGTTGTCCGCGCGGACCTGCAATCGGATACTGGCGGCGGTCTCGTCGTTCTACGAGTTCCTCATCACCTGCGAACGCTACAGCGGTAGAGCGAATCCCATTCAGAAGCAGGCGGATCCGGCTGCGAGGCGCGCCGTCGCACGATGGCGTCCACCACTGCTGAACTCCAACAAGCAGGTCCCTGTGCGCCGAACCCTGCGGGTCAAGACCGTCGACGCGCTGCCGCGACCCGTCTCCGACGAGACGTATCGAGCGTTGATCTCGGTCATGCGCACCAGGCGCGACGGGCCCTGCTGGAACTCATGCACGAAGGCGGACTGCGCCCCGGTGAGGCGCTAGGCCTGCGTCTGGAGGACATCTCTTATGGACGCCGGCGGGTCACCGTCCGATTCCGGGACGACCACCCGAGGGGAGTGCGGCAAAAGTCCCGCCGAGAACGGGGTCGTCGACCTGCTGGAGGGCCGGGCATTGCCGGCGATCAACGACTACGTGCTGCGCGAGCGACGGCAAGATGCCGACACAAGCCTCGTATTCCTTGTGGGTGGGCGCGGCAAGCGACGCCACGAGCCGCTGAGCTACGACGGCATGGTCCGCGTGTTCGCCCGCGCCGCTGACCGCGCTGGCGTCCGAGATCCCAGTACTCGGACTGCCCGAAGACCATCGGCCACGGCGCGTAGATCTCGGCGGTCCGCGTGTCGTTTCGTCATAGATGGACCATCTCGCGAGACATTCGCGTCGCCTCGAAATAGTTGCGCTCACGCCGCGGATAGATTGGTCGTGGCTCAGGCAGCGGGATGTGGATGCGGCCGATTGCGGCGCTTAGCGTTGCGCCTAGCTGGCGGCGGATCGTTGTGGGCGGTACTGATATCGCCGCTGCGGTGCTGAATGCAAGTTCCTGTTCTGTGACGAGAACCTGTGTCGTGCCACGTTGCGTGGAGCCGACCGCGGACGGAGCGGACTCGATGTCCGGTGTCGCGGTAGATCCCGGTAGTAAGTGCGACATTTTGCGGATGCCTCCCTTGATGGGTGGTGGCTCCTAATGGAGTCACAGCTTCGTATTGGTTTGAAGGCTGTGGTCCTCGAACTGGCGCCGGCATTCTGCGGCGTGCGCGACGATCACCTCGGTCAACGCTTCGAAGTGAAGCGCCAGGAGATTCCTAAGAACTCATCCAAATGGACGAGATTTGGCTACTCTTCACAGGAGGTCCACCGCGAGGAAGGGACCCATGGGGGCACCAGCTGGCAAATCGGGGACCAAGCGATGGTCACGGTCGAGAATTTCTCGCGGCTAGTTTCTGGCGTCTACGCCGCGGCGGTCACTCCCCAGCAGTGGGAGCCCGCCCTCGACGAGATTTGCCGCACTCTGGGCGGGACGATCGGCACGCTCATCAAATCCCGGGGTGGAGTGTGGTCCATTCAGGCCACGACTGCGCCAGCGGAGATCGGTAAGACCTACGCCGAGCATTACTGCCGCCTGGACTATGTGCTCGCCGAGGTCGAGAACGGTCCTGTCGGCGCGGTACGCACCGGCACAGAGTTGATCCCACCACGGACGAACACGGAGTTCTACAACGACTGGATGCGCCCGAACGGCATCGAAGACGGCCTGTTCGTCGGCCTGACCGGTGGACAACGCCTCTCGTGTTTGATCGTGGCGTCGCCGCGGCGGAGTGAGTCGTTCGACACGCCTGACAGGGTGAAGCTCATCAGCGGGTTGGTTGCACACATGGGACAGGCGCTGCGCACTCAGGACAAGCTACGGACGCTGGCCGACAGCGCCGTTGAGCTGGCGGGTGCCCTGGAGGTTGTCCGACACGGGGTAATCATCGTCGCAGGCGAACACCTGGTGATAAACCTGAATTCGGCCGCCGAACGGATCATTCGCGCCGAAGACGGGCTTTGCATGCGGTCAGGTCGCATCGCTGCAATAAGCACGCGCGCCGATCAAGAGCTCTACTCCGCCATACGGAATGCCCTCGCCGGTGAACCGTCCACTGTTCGTACAGGCCGCTCGCTAACCTGCTTACGGCCGTCGGGTAAGCGGCCCTACGTGATTCACGTGTTGCCCTCACACCGCCGCAATGCCGATGCGCCACTAAGGCAGCCAATGGCCTTGGTTTTGGTTATTGATCCAGAGGACGAATCCGAGCCCGCTGCGGCGCTGTTGCGGCGGCTCTACCGCCTAACCGAAGCTGAAGCTGAGGTTGCGCTGCACGTGATGCATGGCGCGGATCTGAAGCAAGTTTCGGAGGAGTTGTCGATCTCGTACACGACGGTTCGCACCCATCTGCAACACGTCTTCGACAAGACCGATACCCATCGCCAAGCCGAGCTCGTCCGCCTGCTACTCATGCTAACTCCATGACTAGCCGACGCCAGCAACCTTGCGGGATAGTGCAGACCGAGAACGCGATCCAACGCGCGCCGAGTCGTCCGACCCGCCAGCCAAGTGCGCCTGGCCAGCCGGAGATCGCGGCTTATATGCAGCGATGCAGCCGAGCTAGCGCCACGATCCACACATGTCACGAACGGGATGAATAGCAGAAACAACCTCTCTTGTGCGTGACGTTACAGATAAGGGCGCATGACGCCGGCGGGGCGAGCGGTCCAATCGGCCGGTACACCTCGTGTCGTACCGATAAGTCGGTGAGCGACACGCCCGACTAGCGGACGGATTTTTGATCGCGAAAAGCGCTCAAACTGGTCCAAATTGTCCAGATAAACCTGGAGAAGGCGACGACCTCGTTGCGGGCGCAGGCCCGGCTGGATCCGCCGAACTTCACCTCGATCAGCGAGGGCGCGGAGATCGTGGTGCCAGCCAGCGTCGTCGACAAGGCCGGCACCGAGGTGGTGCACGCCGACATCACCTGCTGGGTGACGGCGGCTCGCTGAAGTCTTCGGAGTTGCCCGTTTACCGCGTAGTCGACCGGGTAGTGGTCCATCAGCGCCTTTAGATAGGGGGACCGGCCATGAACCCGAGTGGTACTGCCCGTTCGCCGTTCTGGCCCGCTGTATCCGTGGCCGCTGCCATCGCCGCCGGGCTCGTGGCTGCGGCCTGCAATAGCAGCGAGTCCGGCCCCACCACCACGACGCCGACCACGAACGTTTCAACACCGGCAACGACGACTCCGCCGGCGCTAACCCCGACCGCGCCGTCACCCGCGGACACCGGCGCTCCCACCACCGAGCAGGGCGGGCCGACCGCGACGCGGCGAGGCGGTGAGACCGCCACACCGCCTGTGGTGACGACCCCGGCACCTCCTACTGGGGGCGGTAACGACAATGGCGGAAACAACGGCGGTCCCAGCGGCATGCCGGGCGGGGGGGCCTGAGCGCTAAAGCGAAGCCACTCCCGTTCTTGCGCGTGCGGTTACGCCGCTGGCTGCGGAGATGTGTCCGTCGTTCTAGTGGTGTGGTAGCCGGCCCGTGGACGACGGTGCCGTCGGGGCGGGCGACGGCGTGCGCTCACGGAGTTCCACGCAGCATTCCCCGGCGACGGGTGCGAGCACGGCATCGACGGCGGCGGCCTGCAGCCCCTCGGTCACACCAACCATGAACGCGTGGTTGAGCTGGCACACCAACTGCGGCGCCCGCTGCACAATGGGGTGAAACGGACAGTTGCGCAAGCGGATACAACCAGTGGCGACGCGGTCGGGTTCAAAGCCGTACGCAGACACAATTTCTTCGGCCAGGCTCAGCGCGCGTTCGGCCTCCATCCGGCCGGGCTCGACACGATCACGCACGGCCGCCGCAGCCGTCAACCCCAACTCACGGGCGGCGTGCGCGGCGGCCGCTTTGGCCGATCCATGCTGCTGCTCGGTCAGCAGCGCCTCGACCAAAATGCCGGCGAGCACGTCATGTCGGCGGGCCGGGATGCTGACCTGAATATCGGTGTCGGCCGGCTCATAGACCTTGGGCCGTCGACCAACCCGAGCCGGGCCTCCACCGCCGAACCGATAATGCAGCAGACCCACCGCTACGAGCTTGTCGAGGTGAAACGCGGCCAACTTGCGCGAAATGCCCACCGCTGCGGCGGCTTCCTCGCGGGTGACCGGCCGCCGCGCGGCGCGGGTAAAGGCATACAGCCGATGGCGCACGTCCTCGGCCAGCGCCGCGGCGGCGCGGATAGCCGTCGTGGCCATCGCATCAGCACCGGCCTCGGTCACCTCACCACGATATCGCTAAAGATGTTTAGTCAAAATACCGGCTGGGTAATGATCCGTGCAGGAGACAGCCGCGATGCTGATCCATGCGCAGCGCTTGTCTTCATCGCAGGGGAGGCCACCATGAGCATCCAGCAGGAGCAGGCCAAACAGCCCGTGAGCGCGGCACTGGCCGGTCCGTACGGGCACCCGTATCACCCGATCCTGGTGACGGTGCCCATCGGCGCGTGGGTGTGCAGCCTGGTGTTCGATATCGCCTCCCGCATCGTTGAGCGGCCCGGCTTCCTGGCGCAAGGCTCGCAATGGCTGATCGCCATCGGAGTCATCGGAGCATTCGCGGCGGCAGCGATCGGCTTCTTGGATCTGCTCGCAATCCCTACCGGCACACCGGCTTTCCGAACCGGCCTGCTGCACATGACACTGAACCTGCTGGTAACCGCGGCCTACATCATCAACTTCGTGTGGCGCAACGGCGATTACGACCAATCCACCTCAATCGGGCTCGGACCACTGCTGGTGTCGGTGCTAAGCCTCGCGGTTCTCGCCGTATCCGGGTTCCTGGGCGGCATGCTGTCCTACCGCTACGGAGTGCGTGTCGCCAGAGAGACCGACCAAGCCCAGGGTTTCCGATCCTGATCGCACCGCCTACTACGAGGAAGGACACCACCATGGCTATCACCGCACTTGTGGCCTGGATTCTCACCGCTGGGGGTGGCTTCTACATGCTCGCCAAGTGGATCGCCGGCGGCGGACACCGCCGACCCCGTACCACGAAATTCCCGCCCGCGGTGGTCTTCGGGCACTTCCTGCTGGCCGCTGTCGGCCTGGTGTTGTGGATCGTCTATGTCGCCACCGACAACGACCCCATCGGCTGGGTCGCGCTCATCGTGCTGGTCCCCGTCGCCGCGTTGGGCTTCACGATGCTGACGCTCTGGATCCCGAGCTACCGCAACAGCCGGGCACCGGCCACCGCCGGCGCCGGCTCGGCACCGGCCTCCGGCGACGCACCGCCCGAACGTTCCTTCCCCGTCGTTGTGGTCGGAGCTCACGGCGTGCTGGCCGTCGCGACGGTGATCTTGGTCTTGCTCACCATGCTCCACGTCGGCGGCAGCTAACCGGCGGTCGTGCCGAACAACATGCCCAATAAGTAGGTCACGGTTGCGGCGCCGTAGCCGATGAGCACCTGACGAAATGCTGTGTGAAGCGGCGAAACGCCTGATAGCAAACCCACGACAACTCCGGTGCCAACGAGCGTCACGCCGACCAGCACAGCGGCCGCAACGATTGCGGTGACGCCTTGCAGGCCAACAAGGTAAGGCACGATGGGCATGAACGCTCCGGAGGCGAAGAAGCAGAAGCTCGACAGGCCCGCCGTCCATCCGGTGCCGACCGCTTCATGCTTCTCGGTGACCATGGCCGGGGTGACGGCGTGTGCGGCGATACCTGAATCGGGCTCTCGCAGCACCTCGGCTGCCCGGGCACTCGCGTCAGATGCGCTCATCCCGCGGGCCCGGTAAACGAGTGCCAATTCGTTCGCGTTGATGTCAAGTCCTGGCAGCGCGGCTCCGGCTTGCGGACTGGGCGCCGAGGCCTCCAGCAGTTCGCGCTGGGAGCGCACCGAGACGTATTCCCCGGCACCCATAGACAGCGCTCCGGCGAGTAGCCCAGCCAAGCCGGTGAGCAGCACGGTGTGGTTCGACACGCCGCTGGCGCTGACGCCAAGAACGAGCGACAGATTGCTGACCAGGCCGTCGTTGGCGCCGAACACTGCGGCGCGGAACGTACCCGAAAGCCGGTTACGACCCCGCGCTGCGAGGGCGCGGACCACCTCTTCGTGCATGCGCTCGTCGGCTGCCATTGCCGCCGTCGCGTCAACATCCGCCTCATAGGGTGACCGGGCCTCCGCCCGCTGGGCGAGCGCCAAGACGAAAACGGATCCGAAGTGGCGCGCCAGAAAACCCAGCATGCGAGTGCGGACGTTGGTACGGCGAGGTTTGCCTACCTGATCGCCCAGCAGCGTTAGCCAGTGCCGCTCATGGCGTTCCTCCGCACTCGCCAGGGCCAACAGGATGTCTCGTTCCTCGCCCGTGCGCCGTGACGCCAGATCACGGTAAACAGCGGCTTCGGCGCGCTCGTCGGCCAGGTACTGGCGCCAGCGACGCACATCCGCTCGTCGCGCGGTCATTCCCGCAGCTGAAGCACTTGGATCCCGGCCGGCGGTTCGGCGCACATCCTCGTCGTCGCTGTCCATCCTGCGATCATCGCCGCCTTGATGCGCCGCGTCACGCGCCGAAACTGCTCAATTTCGCGGGCTCACCCCTCGAGATATGTGCCGTGGCCGACGCGGACCAGGCCGCCGTCGAACGTCAGCACCTCATTGACGAGTTCACCGCGATGGTTGCGGTAGTTGATCACCAAAGTCGACTCGCCGCGGTAGACCCCGATGACCTCGAACTGCAGGTCGGGCAGTTTGGCCAATGCGACCGTCCAGTAATTCCGCAACGCCGCCTTGCCGCGCACCACTCCCCCACTCTCGGGAACCACGCGCGCGGCCACCGGCGAGGTGAACACGACGTCGTCGTGGAAGTGGTCGAGCACCGCCTCGATATCGTGCGCATTCCAGGCCAGCACCCACTGGTCCGCATAGCTCTTCGGGTCGGGAGTTGGCATCACAGTTAGCCTTTCACGCTCGACCAGAACGCGCACTGGTGTTCTTGTTCGAACGTCGTGACGACGCGGCTGCCGTCGGGCTGCAGCGATAGGTACTTGCCCGCCCGCGCGTCGTCGCCAATTTCTGGCCACTCCGGCTGACCGGCAGCGCTCGGCGAGCCCGTGATGACGAATTGACTCCAATAGTCGATCATCTGGTCGGACAAGGCACGTTGGCTGGGACTCAACGGCGGCGCATCGCCGATATCGAACAGGTATCGCAGCTCGAGCGAATGACTGGCACCGAGCGGAAATGGCAATTGCCGCAACGACTCCGGCGCAGGAGCATCGCGATCATTGAACTCATAGGCATACACCGGTTGATCCTTGACCAAGTCCTCCGACATCCGATCCGTCACGCAGGCGAACACCGCGTCGGTGACGGCAGCCGAAAGTGCAAGTGGCGCACTGCCCTTGAAGCGCTCCAGCGGATAGCGCTCACCGACCTTGGCGGCGTTGTCGCCGAAGGTCTCAGCAAGCTGTCGTGGGTAGTTCTCGACTGTGAACGATTCGCCCAGCTGCAGCATCCAGGTAGCGAGGAAGAGTGTGGCCTCATCGCGATTGCTGCCGATCAGCACCGGCACCCGAGCGGCGCGGCCGTCGGCGAACCCGCTGATTGGGTCGACGGGCAGGGCGTCTGTCGCGGTAATCGGCCCGGTCAACAGAAGGTCCTTGCCGAATCGGTAGTAGTACGGCGGCTTGTGCAGTTTGTCGACCGGCAGGTCGTGGAGGCATTTCCCCGCGGTCATTGGATCGCCGCAGCCGAGCTTCGCCGCGTAATCCAGGCTGACCTTCTCCGCCTCATCCCGTGTGCCCTGCGACTGGCACGGGGCGCTGTGCATGATCGCGGCCCGGAACAGTCCCGCTGAGCCCGGGGCGACGAGGTGATCACATACCGATATGCCGCCAGCGGATTCGCCGGCCAGCGTGACCTTGTCGGGATCGCCGCCGAAGTCGGCGATGTTGTCGTGCACCCAGCGCAACGCCGCCTGCTGATCGGCTAACCCGTAGTTGCCGATCTGGCCGGCCGGACCCAGCGCTGGATGCGCCAAAAACCCCAGCGCCCCGAGGCGGTAGTTGATAGTGACGACGATGATGTCGCCCCGGTTGGTCAGCCGGCGCGCGTCATACACGTCGCTGCTGCCGTTGACGAAGCCTCCGCCGTGGATCCACACCAATACGGGCCGCGCCTCCTTTGACGCCGGCGGAGTCCACACATTCAGTGTCAGGCAATCCTCGCTGGTGTTATGGCCGCGCTCGACGTCGGTCTCGCTGTCCTGGATACACCGCGCGCCCGGCCGGATGGCATCGCGCAGCCCGGCCCAGGGCTGCACGGGGGCCGGCGGTTGCCATCTCAGGGGCCCGACCGGCGGTGCCGCATAAGGAATCCCAGCGAAAAAGCGGTAATCGGTGGCCGTGACGCCCCGCACGAGACCTGCCGCGGTTCGCACCACCCCGCCATTCGTCGACCCGGCGTCTGATTCTCCGCCGCCTCGGGCGCACCCGGCGGCCAGCAACACGCAGCAAGTGAGCGCCAAGAGGCGGCGAAGCGATGTGAGCGCCATTGCGTCGAGCCTAATGGGAGCAGATCAACGCAGCCCTTCCCTGAGGTGGTCCGCATCACATACACTGCGAACTTGACACCCGTCAAGTTCGCCGCAACCCTGCAGTGAGGAGCCTGTATGAGCACGCCGACGATGGACGACGCCGCGAAGGTTTTCGCCGATCCGGCGGCCTATGCCGACGACGCGCGACTACACGCGGCGCTCACTCATCTGCGGGCGAACAACCCGGTTGCGTGGGTGGACAACCCGCCGTACCGGCCGTTCTGGGCGATCACCAAGCACGCCGACATCATGGCGATCGAGCGGGCGAACAACCTGTTCCTGTCCGAACCGCGGCCAGTGCTCACCACCGCCGAAGCCGACGATCTGGCCAAGGCGCAGCTGGAGGCCGGCACCGGGCTGCGAACCTTGATCCACATGGACGATCCGCATCACCGCAAGGTGCGGGCCATCGGCGCGGATTGGTTCCGCCCCAAGGCAATGCGCGATCTCAAAGTGCACGTCGACGAGTTGGCCAAGCGATACGTCGACCGGATGCGTGACATCGGCCCGGAATGCGACTTCGTCACCGAGATCGCCGTCAACTTCCCGCTGTACGTGATCATGTCGCTGCTTGGCCTCCCCGAGGAGGACTTCCCGCGGATGCACCAGCTGACTCAGGAGATGTTCGGCGGTGACGACGAGGAGTACAACAAGCGTGGCAACACGCCGGAGGAGCAGCTGGCGATCCTGCTCGACTTCTTCACCTATTTCTCCAAGCTGACCGCGTCGCGCCGCGAACATCCGACCGAGGACCTCGCTTCGGCGATCGCCAATGGCCGCATCGACGGTGAACCGTTGTCCGATGTCGACACAGCGTCGTACTACGTCATCGTGGCCAGTGCGGGCCACGACACCACCAAGGACGCCATCTCCGGCGGCCTGTTGGCGCTGATCGAAAACCTCAATGAACTAGCGCGATTGCGCCACAACATGGACCTGATGCCGACCGCGGTCGAGGAGATGATCCGGTGGACTACTCCTGTCAAGGAATTCATGCGCACCGCCGCGGAAGACACCACAGTTCGCGGTGTGCCCATCGCCAAGGGTGAATCCGTTTACCTTGCTTACGTTTCCGGCAACCGGGACGAAGAGGTGTTCGACGAGCCGTTCCGGTTCGACGTCGGCCGCGAGCCCAACAAGCACGTCGCATTCGGATACGGGGTGCACTTCTGCCTCGGTGCCGCGCTGGCGCGGATGGAGATGAGCAGCCTCTACACCGAACTCATTCCGCGGCTGGAGTCCATCGAACTGGCCGGCGAGCCCCAACTGGCCGCCACCACCTTCGTCGGCGGACTCAAGCACCTGCCGATTCGCTACTCGCTCAAGTGATTTCGGGATCCTTCGCAAAGCACTTCAGGAAACCGTCGACCGCGGCGACCGCCACGGCCTGGTAGTCGAACTCGGTCAGCGTGCTGATCCTGCCGAACGCCAGCGGACCGATCAATAGCGCGAAAGCCATTGTCCGGTCAACCGGTTTGAGCTCAGCGGCGGCCTGGGGCCCATCGAAGATGACGTCGAACGGCGCCGAGTACTGTTCGGCGATGCGTTCGCGCAGGGAACGCATCTCGGGGCTGCCCCGCTCAGTTTGACCGGCACCGGGCAACCGGCCGATGTCGGGCCCAAGCGACAGCCAGGCCATGGCCGTCAGCGTTGTCGGCACCTCCGCGATCGACTCCGCCCATGCCGACACGATCGCGGTGAGTCGCTCCCGCAGCGTTCCTTCTTCCGGCGGCATAGGTGCCGGCGGGATGAGGCTCATGAACGCCGCGGCGACGAGGTCGTTAGCGCTTGGGAAGTGGCGATACAGCGTCGCCCTCGCTACGTTGGCGCTACGGGTGACCGCATCAATGGTGACCGCACTTGGGCCACCCGACCGCAGGAGCGCTGTCGCGGCGTCGAGCAAACGAGCCCGGGAGCGGGCGGGTCGCGGATCGCTATTCACGGCGGTCATCGTTTACATCACCTCCAACGAGGGAACAAGACTATCGGTCTCGGAACGAGACTGTTAGTCTTTAAAAGTATCCACGAAGGAGCGCGACGCCAATGGTCGACACCCTCGCACGGTCTGCTCAGGATATCGGCGCCGGCATCACCACCTCCTCCAAGCGGGCGCGGTTCTGGTTACTGACGGTCGCCGCCGTCGATGTGTTGTTGGTCATCTCGTCGATGGTTGCGCTCAACGCGGCTCTTCCGGATATCGCGGTGCAGACCTCCGCTAGCCAGACGCAACTGACCTGGATCGTCGACGGGTACACCCTTGTGCTTGCTTGTCTGCTTCTGCCGGCGGGCGCACTCGGCGACCGGTACGGGCGCCGCGGCGCTCTGCTCGTCGGCCTGGCGATCTTCGCAGTCGCCTCGCTGTCGCCGACCATATTCGACAGTCCCGTCCAAATCATCATCGCGCGTGCGGCCGCGGGTATCGGCGCGGCGTTCATCATGCCCGCGACGCTGTCGCTGTTGACCGCCGCGTTCCCAAAATCCGAGCGCAACAAGGCTGTTGGAATATGGGCCGGCGTCGCCAGTTCGGGAGCGATTTTCGGCTTCATGGGGACCGGCCTTCTACTGAGGTACTTTTCGTGGGAGTCCATCTTCTACGGGTTCGCCGCCGCCGCGCTCGCCCTGTTCATCGCGACCTGCACGATCTCATCGTCACGCGACGAAACTGCGACACCACTGGATTGGGTTGGAGCGATTCTTATCGGCGCCGCCGTGGCGGTCTTCGTCTTCGGAGTCGTGGAAGCGCCGGTGCGCGGTTGGACTCATCCAGTCGTCTGGAGCTGCATGTCGGCCGGCGTCGTGCTGGCGGCCGCCTTCGCGGTTGTCGAACTGCGCCGCAAACATCCGCTCCTAGACGTCCGGCTGTTCAGCAGGCCCGACTTCGCCACCGGGTCCGTCGGCATCACATTCCTGTT
The DNA here is from genome assembly GCA_021154745.1 of Mycobacterium sp. Taxonomy (GTDB): domain Bacteria; phylum Actinomycetota; class Actinomycetes; order Mycobacteriales; family Mycobacteriaceae; genus Mycobacterium. The sequence goes on along the minus strand of JAJKIB010000027.1, from coordinate 2,218 downwards.
CTTCGCCAACTTCGGATTCTTTTTTGTGGCAATGCAATACATGCAGCTGATCCTCGGGTACAGCTCACTGCAGACCGCGTTGGCGCTCACGCCGCTGGCAGTTCCGATCATGGTGCTGGGCGCCACCATGCATCTCTACTTGCCCAAGGTTGGCCTGCGGGTCGCGGTTACGCTCGGCTTGTTCCTCATCGCCGCGGGACTCTTCTCGATGCGCTTCCTTGATGCCGGGTCGACCTACCTCGACCTGGTCTGGCCGTTCCTGATCACCAGTGCCGGCATCGGTCTGTGTGTGGCGCCAACGACTTCGGCGATCATGAATGCGGTTCCGAATGCGAAGCAGGGCGTCGCTTCGGCTGTCAACGACACGACGAGGGAAGTCGGCGCCGCAGTCGGCATCGCGGTCGCAGGCTCCGTGCTCGCCGCCCAGTACCACAACGTGCTCGCGCCCGGGCTCGCCGGCTTCCCCGAGCAGGTTCGCGATCAAGCACTCGATTCGCTCGCCCACGCACTCGCGGTCGCCGACCAGATGGGCCCGAAGGGGGCTCGGCTCGCCGACCTCGCGGAGTCGGCGTTCATCCAGTCGATGGACCTGTCGCTGCTGGTTCTGTCCGCCAGCCTGGCCGTCGCAGCGGTGTTCGTGGCGGTGTGGTCGCCGGGCCGCGACGGCCAGCAGCTCGGCCTCCTGAGGCGGCAGACGTCAGGCAGGTCTGCCTGACACTCCGGCATCACCGATGTAGCGCAGCCGCAACGGTTAAGAAACACGGCGCAGCTAGCGTCCCTCAGGGTGACCGAAACCGCCGACAGTACCGAAAACGTCGCGACCGCGGCCGCCGCCAAGCCATTCACCGCCGTCTACGATCCGCGATTGGCCAATGACGACCTGATCCCGCTCGAGAAGCAGACCTGGTCCTCATACAACATCTTCGCGTTCTGGATGTCCGACGTGCACAGCGTCGGCGGGTACGTCACGGCGGGAAGCCTATTCGCACTCGGCCTTTCGAGCTGGCAGGTGCTGATCGCCTTGCTGATCGGCATCGTCATCGTCAACATCTTCTGCAATCTGGTGGCCAAACCGAGCCAGGCCGCAGGTGTGCCCTATCCGGTGGCATGCCGCAGTGCATTCGGCGTACTCGGCGCCAACATGCCGGCCATCATCCGCGGCTTGATCGCTGTGGCCTGGTACGGGATCCAGACCTATCTGGCGTCGGCCGCCCTCGATGTGGTGCTGCTCAAGCTGTTTCCGGCGGTGACGCCGTACGCGGACATCGACCAGTACGGGTTCCTGGGTCTACCACTGCTGGGCTGGGGTACCTACGCGCTGCTGTGGGTGCTGCAGGCGTGTGTGTTCTGGAGGGGCATGGAGACCATCCGCAAGTTCATCGACTTCTGCGGTCCCGCGGTGTATGTCGTGATGTTCATTCTGTGCGGATACCTGCTCTACCGGTCGGACTGGCATTTCGGCTTCGACCTCGGCGGCGAGAAGACCGGCAACACCGTGGTCGTCATGCTCGGCGCTATTGCGCTCGTCGTGTCGTACTTCTCGGGGCCGATGCTCAACTTTGGTGACTTCTCCCGCTACGGCAAGAGTTTCGCCGCCGTGAAACGAGGCAACTTCCTCGGCCTTCCGGTCAACTTCCTGATGTTCTCGCTACTGGTCGTGATCACCGCTGCGGCAACGGTTCCTGTGTTCGGCGAGCTGATCACCGACCCAGTCCAGACGGTCGCGCGGATCGACAGCACGTTGGCGATCGTGCTTGGCGCCTTGACGTTCACCATCGCGACCATTGGCATCAACATCGTCGCCAACTTCATCTCTCCTGCGTTCGACTTCTCCAATGTCAGCCCGCAGCGGATCAGCTGGCGCGCCGGCGGCATGATCGCCGCGGTGGGATCGGTGCTCATCACACCGTGGAACCTGTACAACAATCCCGAGGTCATTCACTACACGCTGGAGACACTCGGCGCGTTCATCGGTCCCCTGTTCGGCGTGCTGATCGCGGACTACTACCTGATCAAGAAGCAGCGCATCGTCGTCGACGATCTGTTCACCATGTCGAAGGCTGGAACCTATTGGTACACAGGTGGTTACAACCCGAAGGCGGTCGCAGTCACGGTGGTAAGCGCTGCGGTCGCGGTGTTCCCGGTGCTGTTCGGCGACGTGCCCGGAATGACCACCACCGCCCAGTACAGCTGGTTCATCGGCTGCGGCCTCGCGTCT
>JAJKIB010000026.1 GCA_021154745.1 Mycobacterium sp. | reverse complement strand
GCGAGGAACGCCATCCTGTTGCGCGACCACCGCATCACCGCCGGGGACACCAGCACTGTGGCCACCGCCGCCATCGCCGCGCCCACCGCGGCGAACAAACCGAAGTGGTGCACCCACTTCGTCGGGGTGAACATCAGGAAGAACATGGTGCCGAAGATGACACCCATCAACCGCCACACCGGACCGCGCGCCACGCCGGCAACACGCTTGCGCCGCAACATCACAAACATCGCCGTGAACAGTGACAGCGCGGTGAAAAAGAAACCGAACCGCCGCGACAGCGAGCCGTCGACCGTCGGCAGGAACAAGTAGTAGTAGCGCAGGTTCTCGGTGTACCACGCCTGACTGGGGCCGATCGCGGTGCGAATCCTGGTGGCCTCCAACACCGTCGAAAACGTCTGATCTGCGAACACCACGGTCAGCACGACGGTGCCCGCCGCCAGCAGCGGCGCGACCAGCGGCCAGGTACCGACGATGCGGTGCCGCTTCACCAGGATTCGCAGGAGAGGGCGGCCGCCGGCCAGCAGCGCCGCAACCGCGATCAGACCGGTGGGCTGGATGCCCAACGTGAACGCGGCAGTCAGGACAGCCAACGCCGCAGGCGTCATCCGGCCCGAGATGATCGCCCGCTCGATCAGCACATAGGTGATCAGCGCGCCGGTGGCGATCTGGCCCTCGGGGCGCAGACCGTTGTTGAAGGGCATCCACGCCGCCAGCAACACCAGGCCCGCCGCCCACACCGCGGGCTTGCTCGCCGCGACCGCGGGCCCGAGCCGGGGCAGCACTTCGCGAGAAAGCAAGAGCCAGCACACGATCCCGCACACCAGGTCGGGCAGCCGGATCCAGATGCTCGCGTCGCTGACACCGGTCATCAGCGCCAGCAGGTTGTAGTACCAGCCGAACGGGTCTTCGGGACTGCCGAACCAGCGGAAGTAGTTCGACATGTAGCCGGCGTGCCCGGCGACGCGGGCCATCTGCAATATGTAGCCGTCGTCCGACGAGTTCGCGCCGAGCACGTGCCACACGAGGAAGCCGCCGATCACGACGACATCGGTGGCGGAGAATATGCGCCAACGCTGTGGAATCCAGCGCTGCATCCGGCGGCCGTCGAGCCGGTCCAGCCGCCACAGGGCGACCAGCGCGACGATCGTCGAGATGATGGCCAGCACCATCGCGACCAGCTTCAAAGCCGTTGGCTTGGTGGAGAACCGGGTGTCGATCACCGCTGACGCACTCAACCCGGGCGGCGCCGGCCCGGTCAGGTCGGTGAAGATCCCGACGATCGCAGGGCGCAGGTTCGGGTCGGCGAAGCCGGTGAGCTGTTCCTTGCCGGTCGTCGGATCGGTCAGCCCGACGAACGTGGCGAAGGTGCCGGCCTCAGACGACGTGATCTCAATGCGTTGGCACGCAGGGGACTGCACACGCTCGCGGGGCACACTGGCCACCACAACATTGCGGTCGGTGATGTCGACGCGTTGACGGTTGACGTTGACGAACAGCGCGTTTAGTGCCGCCTGCTTGCCAGCCTTCGGTGCAGTACTGAGCACCGTGCCTCCTGCGGGCGGCATCGAGCGAATCACATCGCACGGCACGGTCACCGTCATGGTAACCGGCACCTGCGAAATCAGCGGCGCGGTAACGTCATTCAGCTGACCGTTCTGCGGCCAGTTCAGCGTCGCCGTGGTCTGGACGACCGGCAGCAGCGGCGTGGCGACCGCCAGCACGAAGCCGATGAGGCCCGCGATCGTCGCCGTCCACCGGGCGACCCTGACGTCACTCACGGCGCCCCTGGCTCGGCTCATGGCTCGACTCCGGCTCGCTCCGGTCCTCTCTCGTTCCTCGCTGCGATCCTCACTCACCTTCGTCTCGCGGCTCACGGCAGTGCCCTGATCGGCCCGTTGCGGCTCCAGCCGAACACCCGCGCCGTGCCCTGGTCGATGACGGCGTCGGGGGCAACCGATGCTGGCACGACGCGGTTGTAGCGCTCGATCCAGCCCCAGTCGCGGTACCAGTCGTCGCGCAGATAGGTCGGCACTGTCGAAGTGTTCAGCAGTGCCTGGATGAACAGGAACGGTCCGCCGCCCTCGGCGGACTGCCACTGCTTCGACGACACCACCACCTGCTTGAAATTCGGCAGGATGCGGTACTGCGGGAGTTCGGCCACGCCGAGGTGCTCGGAGAACGGGCGCTGGCACGGGAAGTTCGCCGCGGTGGCGATGTCCATCAGCACGGGTGTCTGCGACCCGAGGAGTTGTTGGGCGGTCTCCAGCACCGGCGCCCGCGGCGGCGTGAACGCGAACCACTGGTCGGTGGACAGGTTCGGGTCGTCGGCGACGATGCGCGCGACGTTGGCCTCCGGCGGCGCCCATGCCAGCGGGAATCGCAGGTTGCGCCAGGCCTTTTGGGGGAAGATGTCGATCGGTTGCACCTGACCGAGCGCCTGGAAGCTGCCGTCCGGCCGGTGCACTCCCCATTGCAGTTTGAGCGACTGGCCGTAGTTGAAGGAGCCGTCCTCCTCGTAGTACCAGATCGCGCCCGCGGCGGCGACCGTCACCAGCGGCCGGTCGGGAGTGCGGGGCGGCAGCTGATACCACGCCGACGTGACCTTCGCCGCGACGGTGTTCTCGTTGTAGCTGCCCATCACCGGCGTGCGTTTGGGGTCGAGGCCGAACGGCAGGAATGCATTGGATCCGTTGACGCCGACCGGTCCGTAGCCGCCGCCGGTGCCCGCGGCATACCCGATACCGATGTTGGGCTCGTTCGGCGACCCTGGGGAGTTCACGGTGCCGGGATTGGCGGTGACGGGCTCGGCCGGTTCGAGGGTGTCGCTGACGCCGTTGGGCGTGAATCCGACCGGGCTCTCCCCGCCGAGCGGCCCGTACTGGCCGAAGCGCTGGCCCGGAACAGGTTGCAGCAGACCGGCATTCGTGTCCGGTTCGACGAGCACGTCGTCGGCCATCGCGCAACTGGAACTGGAAAGTCCCGAGGCGAGCACGTCGACGTTGGCCTTGGCCGTCGTGTAGACGGGGTAGCGCTGCGCGGCGCCCTTGGCCATGGAGCCCACTTCGAGCACGACCATGATGACCGCCACCACCAGCAGCGGCGTCGACGCCAGCACACGGTTGCGGCGGGTGTTGGCGACCTCAATGTGGCCGGTGTAGTCCATCCGGAAGTGCAGCCAGCCGGCGAGCAGGCCGGTCACGATCGCCAGCGCCAGGAAGATGCCGGTCACCGGGATCCCGACGATGACCGGCTGCTTGTCGAACCACGGCACACCGTAGTTACCGACATAGAACCAGCCGTTGATACCTGATGTCGCCCAAGCCAATACGAACAGCAGCGCGGTCACATACAGCGCCAGGTTTCGACGGCTGTGCAGCCCAACCCTGGCGAATGCGAATGCCGATACGCCGCCCACTGCGCCCGCGAGGCCGGCGAACGCGCCGAACTGCACCGCCCACTTCGTCGGCGTAAATGTGAGCAGCAGCAGCCCCACCGCCGTCGCGCCGATCAACCGCCACGCCGGGCCCTTCGCCATGCCGGGCACGCCACCTCGCCGCAGCAGCACTGCCAGCATGCCGAACAGGCACAGCAGCAGCGCCAGCACGGCGAAGCGCCGGGTCAGCGAGGAGTCCGCGCTGTCCTCGACGGTCAGGAAGTAGTAGCGCAGGAAGTCCTGATACCAGGGGATGGTCGGGCCGACCTTGTACTTGATGCGGGCGGATTCGGCGACGGTGGCCAGCGTCTGGTCACGGAACACGACCACGAAGATCAGCGCCAGAGACGCAGCCAGCGCGGCCGGCGGGGCGACCAGCCCGTCGACGGCACGTCTGCCCCGGATGATGCGGGCAACGGCGCGCGCACCGACCAGCAGCGGGGCGACCGCGATCAGGCCCTGCGGCGCGAGCGTCACGCTGAAGACCGCCACGACGATCGCAGCGGCGGCGGGCCACAACCGGCGGGTGGCGATCGAGCTTTCGACCAGCATCCACGCCGCGAGCGTGCCGAATGCGATCAACGGCTCGGGCCGAAGGCCGTTGTTGAACGGCAGCCACGCCGCCAGGAACACCGCTCCTGCGGTCCAGACCGCCACCCGGTTGTTCGCCAGCCGCCTGCCGAGCCGGGGCAATACGCAGCGGCTGATGATCAGCCAGGTCCCGATCGCCGCCGCAAGCGCCGGCAGTCGCATCCACACCCCGGCTGTGCTGATCGCCGCCATGTGCGCGAGCACGGACTGGTACCAGTCGAACGGCGCCTCGGTCGCGCCGAAGAAGCGGTAGTAGTTGGCCGCGTAGCCCGCATCGCCGGACACCCGCGCGATGGTCAGGTTGTAGCCGTCGTCGGACGAGATCGCGCCGATGAGATGCCAGAGCAGCAGGGCGCCGACGACGCCGATGTCGGCCAGCCACGTCGACAGGCCCACCCGCCAGAACCGCCGCCAGGCGTCGCGGACGCGACGGCCGCTTCGGCGGTCCAGTACGGCCAGCGCCAGGATCGACGCCAGTACACAGATGACGCCCAGCACCATCACACCGAGCTTCAGCGCCGTTGGAGACGTGACGAACCGGGTGTCGACGTCGATGCGGGCTGACAGGCCCGGCTCAGCGGCCACCTTGAGGTCGGTGAACACGCCGACGACCTGAGGCTTCTTCTCCGTGGCCAGCGTGCCGGTGGCGCCGGGGATGCCGACGAAGTCGGCGCCGACACCACCGACGTTGGCCCAGACGTGCAGCCTGCTGCAGGCTGCCCCCCCGGACTGGCCAGTGACGGCCGCTCTCGGCGCCACTGCGGCGACCGAGTCGCGGAAGGCGACGACGACGGCGCTGGCGTTGGCGGTGACGAACAGCCCGTTGCGGGTGGCCTGGATGCCGGCGGGCGGGATAGTGGAAAGGACAAGGCCGCCGGCCGCGGGCAGGGTGGCGATGATCCGGCACGGGATCGAGACGTCGAGTGCCTGCGGGGCGCCGGACACCAGCGGCGCGGTGATGTCGCTGACCAGCCCGTCCGCGCCGGGCGCCTGCGGCCAGACGATGGTGGCGGTGGTCTGCTTCACGGGCAGCAGCGGAACCAGCCCGCACAGCACAACGCCCACGATGCCCGCGATGACGGCAATGAGCCGGGCGACGCGGTGGGCAGGCACGAGGCTCGATGGTAGGCGACGCAACTAATGACGCAGCGGCGCCGGGCTCCACAGTCCGCTACGCGTTGCCGAACCGAGATCCAGCCGTGCCGGCTGCGCGTTCTGGTAGTACGGCGTGAGCTGCTGCAGTGCGCCCCAGTCCCGGAACCAGTCGTCCCTCAAATATGTCGGCACCGTGGTGGGCCGCAGCAGGAGTTCGGTTATACCCAGCGGACCGCCACCGAGGTTGTCCATCACAGGAGAGTTGGCTTCCGCGCCGAACCGGTCGGGCAGGATGCGCCACTTCGGCACCTCGACGACGCCGTACTGATGGCCGAACGGGCGCTGGCACGGGAACGCCATACCCACGAGCCAGTCCAGCAGCACCGGGTCCCGCGAGCCGACGACGTCCTGCAGGGTGCGCAGCCGTGGGATGCGCGGCGCGGTGAGCGCGATCCAGTGTTGCGGGTTGAGATCGTCGTCGGTGGCGACGATCCGCACCTGGGTGGCCTCGCGCGGTATCGCGGCAAGCGGCGCACGCAGGTTCCGCCACGCCGGGGCCGAGCCGACGTCGGCGAACCCGATGCCACCCGCCGCCTCACCCTTATCGGAGGCCCATTGCACGACGACCTCGCCCGGATCGAACCGCCCGGCTGCAGAGACAACCAGCAGAGGGCCCGCCTGATCGCGGGGCGGCAGCCGGTACCACGCCGAGCGCAGGACCGCCGGCTGCTGGGTGCCGCTGCGCCAGCTGCCCATCACGGGGGTGCGGGCGGGATCGAGGCTGTACGGGAGCCGAGCACGTGAGCCGTTGACACCGGCTGCGGCGGTGGTGCCGCCCTCGGTGCCCGCCTCGTTGGCGCTGACGGTGCCGGTGTCGGTGTCGGCGAAGTTGGAGGCGCCTGGGTTCTCCATCACCGGGTCGGCGGAGACGTCACTGGGAATGCCGTTGGGGCCGAAGCCTTCTGCGGTGACGGAGCCCAGAGCCTCACCGACCGGCACGCCGACGGGCGACAGCAGCCCGGCATTGGAATCCTGTTCGACCATCACATCGTTGGCCAGCCCACAGGTCTTGCCGGTGACCGCCTCGAGGTTCGAGCGTCCGTTGCTCCATGCCGGATACTGGTCGGTCATCGCCAACGTCAGCGACAACACCTCGAAGAACACCAGCAGCCAGGCGGCAATGGCCAACGGGGACTGCACAACTCGCTGCCACCTGCGCCGGGTGGGCGGGGAGTCGTCACGGCCGGCGAAGTGGAACCACGCGGCCACCAGCAGCGCGACCACCGACAGACCGAGCAGGAACGTCGTGAAGCCGAAATGCCACTCGGGGAACTGATTCGACCACGGCACACCGAAGTTGGAGACATACCACCAGCCGTTGACGGTGGCGAACGACAACGCCATCACGAACAGGACAGTGGCGGCGAACACCGCCCGGTTACGTCGCGACTTCATCGCCGCGGCCGTGATTGCCACCGCCGCCAGCGCCCCCAGCGATCCCGCGAGGCCGGCGAACACGCCGAAGTGGTGGGTCCATTTGGTGGGCGTGAACATCATCGCCAGGAACGAGATGATGGTGATTCCGACGATGCGCCGTCCCGGCCCGAGCGCGGTACCGGGAATCCTGCCCTTACGCAACGACATTGCCACCGAGACGGCCAGTGCCAGCAATAGTGTCAGCACCGCGAACCGGCGCGCCACCGAGCCGTCGGGGCTGGTGGTGAACAACCGCTCGTAGCGGATGTGCTCGTCGAACCAGCTCAGGCTCGGGCCGACAGCGGACTTGAACGTGCTGGCCTGGATTTCGCCGGCCAGCGTTTGATCGCGGAAGATCAAGATGATCGTCACCGTGCAAGCCGCGAGGATCGGTGCCAGCAGAGCCAGATAGCCGAACCGCGAAGTATGCCGCGCCACAATCGTTTTCAGCGGGCCAACGGCGACCAGTAGGGCACCGACGGCCGCGATGCCCGTCGGCCCGGAGAACAGCGTCAGCGCGCCGATGACGATGGCGATGGCCACCGGCAGCATGCGGTTGGTGGCGACGCCGCGCTCGACGGAGCACCACGTCATCAGGATGCCAAGGGCGATAATCGGTTCCGGCCGCAGCCCGTTGTTCAGCGGCAGCCAGAACGCCAGGAACATGCCAGCCGCCGTCCACGCCGCGGCCGTGCTCGTCTTCACTGCGTGGCCGAGCCGCGGGATGACCTCGCGGCTGATCAGCCACCAGCACGCCAGCGCCATCACCAGGGTCGGCAACCGCACCCAGGCGCTGTTGGTGCTGACGTGCGCCCACAGCGCCAGCAGGTCGTAGTACCAGCCGAACGGTGCCTCCGGCGTGCCGAACCACCGGTAGTAGTTGGCCATGTAGCCGGCATGCTCGGATACCCTCGCCATGGTCAGGATGTAGCCGTCGTCGGATGTGTTGGCGCCGACGAAGTGCCACCACACCAGCACGACGCCAACCAATCCGTCCAGGGCCGAAACCGACCACCAGCGCGGCGGCAGCAAGCGCTTGACCCGTCTGCCGTCGGCGGCGTCCAGGACATGCAGGGCGCCAAGGGCAATGACCGTCATCGCGACCCCGACGATCATCGCCAGCATCTTCAGCAGCGTCGGTGAACTGCTGTAGCGCGAATCGACCGTCGCCGAGAACTGCAAGCCGGGCGGCGCGGGCCCGGACAGATCGGTGAAGACCCCGACGATCTGCGGCCGGAAGTCATAGCCACTACGTTCGCCGCGCAACGGCTTTCCCGGGTCGTCGGCATCGGGCCCCGTCACCAGGCCGACGAATTCACCGGTGACCTTGTCGGCGTGCGCGGTGAACGTGAGGCGCTGGCACGCAGGGCTGAGCACCTGGTTCAGCGGAGCACTGACCACCGGGGTGTTGCGGACGATGACGAGCAGATCGTTGTTGACCCGTTCGATGAGCAGCCCGCGGTCGACGGCCTTCGGTGCCTGCTTCGGCACCGTCGAGAGCAGCACGGTCTTGCCTGGGCCGGCCAGTCCGGCGGCGGCGCTGCACGGCACGGTGATGTTCAGGTCGGTGGCGACGTATCCGATCAGCGGCGCGTTGACGCTCTGCAGCACGCCGTTCTGCGGCCAGTTGAGCTGGGCGGTGGTCTGCGTCACCGGCAGCAGGGGGGTGGCGATCGCCAGCGCCGCGCCAAGCAACCCGGCGACGATGGCGATTATGCGCGCGGCACGATGGTTGCCCGCAGCGGTCACGGGGCTTGATGGTAATTGGCCTGTTTGCGGCGGTGCTGCGGTGGCCATCAGGGCTTTCTGATCGCTAGTACGAACGGCCCGACCGTGGACACGTCGAAGCGGGGGTCGTCGAACAATGCCTTGTCCAAGGCGACGTGATAGCGGCGGACGTTGGGCTGGTTGGGGTAGACATCCGAGGCTAGCCTCAGCGTGTAGGTGTCATTGGCGCCACGGCGCATCAAGAACACCGTAGGCGGCTTCCATGGCAGTTTGTCCAGCGCCGCGATGAACTGGTCGGCGGTGGTCAGCGTGGCCCAGCTTTCGACCGCGGCCGCACGCTGGTCGAACTGGGCGAGCGGGTTGGCGTAATGCGACGTCAGGCCCTGGAAGCCGTAATACGGGTAATAGGACAGGAAGCTGTAGTCCGCGGTGAG
>JAJKIB010000025.1 GCA_021154745.1 Mycobacterium sp. | reverse complement strand
CATATGCTTCGCGAGAAGCGCACGACACACCTGCAAACGTCGCAAACAGGCCCATCCCGACTTGGGATATGGCCAGAATGGGCCAATGTCGTCGCGCAGCTCACCCGTCGACGGGTTTCGGTTGGCCTTCGACCGCTTCGGGACCAGGGGCGCGCCGGCGGTCGTGATGCTGCACGGCTGGCCCGGCAACCGGCATGACTACCGACGCGTCGTTCCGGTACTCGACAACGTCGCCGACATCATCGTGCCCGATCTGCGCGGCTTCGGTGGCTCCGACAAACACGCGGTGGCGGTCCGCCACTTCTACAGCGCCACCGCACAAGCCAGCAGCATCGTCGGCCTGATCAAGGAACTGGGCCTGTCCGATGTGGTCATCGCCGGCTATGACGTCGGCAGCCGCGTCGCGCAGAGTGTGGCGCGGATGCACCCCGACCTGGTGCAGGCCCTTGTGCTCTCTCCCCCGCTGCCCGGCGCCGGCGATCGCGTACTCACCGCGCAGGCGCAGGGAGAGTTCTGGTATCAAGCCTTCCACCAGCTCCCGCTGGCCGCCCAGCTGATCGACGGAAATCCCGATGCAGTCCGAGAATACTTGCGGCACTTCTGGAGTCACTGGTCCGGCCCAAATTTCACTCTCTCCGACGACGATCTGGACCGCCTGGTGTCCGACTATGCCCTTCCTGGCGCGTTCACGGCATCGATTGCCTGGTACCGCGCCGGCGCAGGGATGATTGCACAATCACTCACCGAACTGCCGCCCGATCGCGCCATCAAGATTCGTACCCCCACGGATGTGCTGTGGCCACAGCATGATCCGCTGTTTCCCCAACGATGGGCCGACAAACTCGAGTGCTACTTCACCGACGTGCGGCTGCACCTCGCCGACGGCGCCGGGCATTTCACGCCACTGGAGTGCCCCGATCAGTTCGCGGAGCTCATTCTGGTTCAGCAGCCGACGTAATTGACCGACACGTTTACCGCGAGCCCGCCGGTCGACGTCTCCTTGTATTTCGAACTCATGTCACGACCTGTGGCACGCATGGTGGCGATTACCTCATCGAGGCTGACGCGATGTGTGCCGTCGCCGCGCAGAGCCATGCGCGCCGCGTTGATGGCCTTGCCGGCAGATATCGCGTTGCGTTCGATGCACGGGATCTGGACAAGCCCGGCGATCGGGTCACAGGTCAACCCCAGGCTGTGCTCCATCGCGATCTCGGCGGCATTCTCGACCTGTTCCGGTGTGCCGCCGAGGATTTCGGCCAGTCCACCGGCCGCCATCGATGACGCGGAGCCGACCTCCCCCTGGCAGCCGACCTCGGCACCGGAGATGGATGCCCGCTCCTTGTAGAGCGATCCGATGGCCCCCGCGGTGAGCAGAAAACGCACGGCCACCTCGTCCGCGTCCACCTTGCCCGCGTTGGTGTAGTGCGTGGCGTAGTGCAGCACAGCGGGAATGATGCCGGCAGCGCCATTTGTCGGTGCCGTCACGATACGGCCGCCGGACGCGTTCTCCTCGTTGACAGCAAGCGCCACCAGGTTCACCCAATCCTCGGCGAAGCTCGGATCACGGTGTGGGTCTTCCTGACTGAGACGCTGATACCACTGTCCCGCCCGCCGGCGTACCTGTAGCGCGCCGGGAAGCAGCCCCGCGCGACTGATGCCGCGCTGCTCGCATTCCACCATGACGTCACGCAGATGGAGCAGTTTCGCGCGCACCTCCTCAGCGCTGCGGGTGCGGCATTCGAAGGCATGCATCACCTCGCTGACCGACCTGCCTGAGGCGGAGGCCAACTCGAGCAGTTCAGCGGCCGAGGAGAACGATGTGTCGTCCTCGTCGGCGATGACGGGACCGGTGGCCGCCTCGAACGCCGTGACGACGAATCCGCCGCCGACGGAGAAGTACGTTTGGCGATGCAGCGCATTGTCATCGGCACCGTACGCGGTGAGCGTCATGCCGTTGGGGTGGAAGGCCAGCACCGTACGGGTGTAGAGCGCAACGTCCTCCTCGGACAGCGCAATCGGAACTCGCCCGCCAAGCATGATCTTGCCGGTGATGCGCAGCCGCTCCCGCCCGGATTCCATCTCCTCGGATTCGATCGTTTCCGGGCGGTACCCCTCGAGTCCGAGCAGGACCGCGGGCAGTGTGCCGTGGCCGCGGCCCGTCGCCGCGAGCGACCCATACAGCTCGACCCGGACATCTACCACGCGGGCGAGCACGCCAGCCGTTTCGAGTTCGTCGACGAAGTTCGCGGCCGCCCGCATCGGGCCGACGGTATGCGAACTGGACGGACCGATGCCGACCTTGAAGAGCTCGAACACACTGATGGTCATTGGCAGTCCCTCCCTGGTTATAGCTGCGGGTAGAGCGGATGACGCTCGGCGAGCTCACCGACCGCCCGCGCGAGCTTCGCGGTGTCCGCGTCGGCCGCTGCGGTCAGGCATTGCGCAATGAGATCGGCGACGGCAGCGAAATCCTCGGCCTGGAAACCGCGTGCGGCGAGGGCAGGCGTGCCGATGCGCAGACCGGACGTCACCATCGGCGGACGCGGATCGAACGGAACAGCATTGCGGTTCACCGTGATACCGATCGTCGCCAACCGGTCCTCGGCCTGCCGTCCGTCGATATCCGCATTGCGCAGATCGACGAGTACCAGATGGACGTCGGTGCCGCCGGTGAGCACGGCGATCCCCGCGTCCCGGACGTCTGGCTGAGACAGCCGCTCTGCGAGGATCTTCGCGCCGTCGATGCATCGCTGTTGACGTTCAACGAAATCGGGCATGGCGGCCATCTTGAACGCCACCGCCTTGCCCGCTATGACGTGCTCCAGCGGCCCGCCCTGCTGACCGGGGAAGACCGCCGAGTTGATCTTCTTGGCGATGTCGGCATCTTTGGTGAGCACGATGCCGCCACGCGGACCGCCGAGGGTCTTGTGCGTGGTGGACGTGACCACATGGGCATGAGGCACCGGTGACGGGTGCAACCCGGCGGCAACGAGGCCCGCGAAGTGGGCCATGTCGACCATCAGATAGGCACCAACTTCGTCGGCGATCTCCCGGAATCGGAGGAAATCCTGATGGCGCGGGTAGGCCGACCATCCCGCGATGATCATCTGGGGTCGATGCTCTCGGGCCGCCTCGGCCACCTGATCCATGTCGATCAGGTAGTCGTCACGCGAAACGCCATATGCGGCAACGTTGTACAGCTTCCCCGAGAAGTTCAGGCGCATCCCGTGCGTGAGGTGACCGCCGCAGTCGAGCGAGAGCCCGAGGATAGTGTCTCCCGGCTTGAGCAGTGCATGCATGACCGCGGCATTGGCCTGTGCGCCGGAATGTGGTTGCACGTTGGCGAACTCCGCGCCGAACAGGAACTTGACGCGGTCGATCGCGAGTTGCTCGATGACGTCGACGTGCTCGCAACCCCCGTAATAGCGCCGGCCCGGGTAGCCCTCCGCGTACTTGTTGGTGAGCACCGAACCTTGAGCCTGCATGACCGCAAGCGGCGCGTGGTTCTCCGACGCGATCATCTCGAGGCCGCTGCGCTGGCGTTCGAGTTCCTTACCGATCAACTCGGCAATCTCGGGATCGAAATCGCTGAGACGTTCATCCAGGACGCTCATGCCGATGCTCCGTTCGTTGCGGGTGGGAAAATCCTGAATATCAGAATAACCATGACTGATATATCAGGGTGTGATCGGAATCATAGCTGGACGCAGCTTTGGCGGTCAAGGTTCGGGTCCGGCACGTTGTTACCAGCGGGTTTCGTTTAGCTCCAGCCCTTGACAGTGACCTGTGCCACGGTCCACTCTGTTGCATGTAGAGGGTTCTATTGCGCAATACGCAACGCGACGTTGCTGGGGCGAAAGGCGACTAGGTGGCGGAACACCTAAATCTGTACATCGCGGGTGAATGGCGCCCAGCGCTCGACGGAGCTCGCCGCGAAATCCGATGTCCCGCGGACGGCCAGCTGGTCGCGACCGCCTCCGAGGCCTCCGGCGAGGACACCCAGGCTGCGATCGCCTCGGCGCGCGAGGCATTCGACGCCGGCCCATGGCCGCACACAGCGGAACGCGAACGAGCAGACGTATTGCGACGCACCGCGGACCTGATTGACCGCGACCGCAAGGACTTCGTGCGCGCCGAGGCGCTCGACACCGGCAAGCGCATCGTCGAGGCCGAGTACGACATGGACGATGTTGTTGCGTGCCTTCGGTATTACGCCGGCGTCGGCGGCACCGAGGCCGGTCGCGTAGTGGACACCGGTCGGACGGATGCGATCAGTCGGCTGGTCTACGAGCCGATCGGCGTCTGTGCACTGATTACCCCCTGGAATTACCCTCTGCTACAAGCGAGTTGGAAGGTGGCCCCCGCGCTCTTGGCGGGTAATACCTTCGTGCTCAAGCCGAGTGAACTGACGCCCTCCACCGCGGTTCTCTTGATGCGGGCATTGGAAGAAGCCGGCCTGCCCGCCGGCGTCGCGAATCTGGTTCTCGGTGCCGGGCCCACAGCCGGTGCCCCGCTGTCAGAGCACCCGGACGTGGACATGGTCTCGTTCACCGGCGGTGTCCCGTCGGGCACCCGTGTGATGGCCGCCGCCGCACCGACCGTCAAGCGCGTCGCGCTGGAACTAGGCGGCAAGAACCCCAACGTGGTCTTCGCAGACGCCGACTTCGAGACCGCAGTGGACTTCGCGCTCACCGCCGTGTTTTTGCATTCGGGACAAGTGTGTTCGGCGGGCGCGCGGCTCATTGTCGAGCAGTCACTGCACGATCGGTTCGTCGACGAAGTCGTCGCGCGCGCCGAGCGGATCACGCTCGGCGGTCCATTCGATCCGGACGCCGAGACCGGTCCGCTGATCTCGGCCGCACACCGGGAGAAGGTCGAGGCTTACGTGGCCGCGGGCCTCGCCGACGGTGCCATGCTGCGCTGCGGCGGGCGGCGGCCGGATGACGCGCACCTACGCGATGGCTTCTACTATCCACCGACAGTTCTGGATGGCTGCCACTCGGGAATGTCAGTGACACAAGAAGAGTCATTCGGTCCGGTGCTTACCGTCGAAACGTTCAACGGCGAAGACGAAGCAGTGCGGCTGGCCAATGACACCGTCTACGGGTTGGCAGGCGCGGTGTGGACCCAGGACGCGGGCAAAGCCCAGCGTGTCGCAAACCGGCTGCGGCACGGGACCATCTGGATCAACGACTACCACCCCTACGTGCCGCAGGCCGAATGGGGCGGGATGAAGCGCTCCGGCAATGGCCGCGAACTCGGCCGCGTCGGTCTCGACGAATACCGCGAGATAAAGCACATCTGGCAGAACACCAACCCACGACCCGAGCGGTGGTTCCGGGGATAACCCCGGGCCCGCTGCATTTCGATTGACCGACAGCCCAAGAAGTTAGGAGATCCTGGTGGCCATCCACACAGAGAGCGCACCCACGGCAGTGGTCGCTCCGCCAACCCCCGGCCGCAGCGACGCGGAGTTGAGCGTCGAAGGACTGTGGAAGGTCTTCGGCGCCAAGGCTTCCGACGTCGCGGGTGACGACAGCATGGAAAGGCTGAGCGTCCAAGACATCAAGAAGAAGACGGGATGCGCGGTCGCCGTGCGTGACGTCAGCTTCGACGTGGGCTGCGGCGAGGTGTTCGTCGTGATGGGCCTTTCCGGCTCCGGCAAGTCCACCCTCGTGCGATGTCTGACCCGGCTCATCGAGCCGACCAAGGGCAAGGTGGTGTTCCAGGGCACCGACATCACGTCCGCCGATGAGAATGCGCTCCGGGATCTGCGCCGCCGCAAGGTCTCCATGGTCTTCCAGCATTTCGGTCTGCTGCCGCACCGTCGGGTGCTGGACAACGTCTCCTACGGCCTCGAGGTCCGTGGCACCGACAAGAAGGACCGGATGAAGCGCGCCGGCGAGGTCACCGAGCTGGTCGGGCTGGCCGGATACGAGAACTCCTACCCGGATCAGCTGTCCGGCGGCATGAAGCAGCGAGTCGGGCTTGCCCGCGCACTGGCGAGCGATCCGGACATGCTGCTGTTCGACGAGCCGTTCTCGGCGCTGGACCCGCTGATCCGGCGCGACATGCAGAACGAGGTGATCCGGCTGCACCATGAGATGGGCAAGACGATGGTGTTCATCACCCACGACCTGTCCGAGGCGCTCAAGCTCGGCGACCGGATCCTGATCATGCGCGACGGAGCGATGGTCCAGATCGGCACCGGGGATGAGCTCGTCGGCGCCCCGGCCGACGACTATGTCCGCGAATTCGTCAGCGACATACCACGTTCGCGGGTGCTGACCCTGAAATGGATCATGCGCGAGAAGCGCGCCGACGATCCGCTTGACGGACCAGAGATGTCCCCGGACACCGTGATCCGCGATGCCGTCGATCCGGTGCTCGCCGCCGAAAAGCCGATCAAGGTCGTCTCGGACGGCAAGTTACTGGGCATGGTGGGCCGAAGCGAGATTCTCGCGGTGATCGGCAGGGTCGACGAGGGCGGTGCGTAATGGCCACCATCGCCGTAGGCGCACCGCCGGCACCGCCTGCGCCGGAGGCGCGGCGGACTGCCTGGTCGTGGTTCGCCGAACGTGGGCCTGCGCAATACTTTGCGGCCATCGGTGCGGTGCTTGGCGCCTGGCTCGTGTTCTTCAACCTGCTGCACGGCCGGCAGACCCTCGCCCTCGCGCCGGCCGACACCAAACCGTTGCACGTGTGGCTTTCCGACCTCCAGACCTCCGTCGGCGAGCACCGAAACACCAACCCGCTCTTCACTTATCTCTTCAATCCGATCCGATCGGTGATCGACGCGTTCGGCACCGCGATCTCCGACCTGATCGCACACCCGGTCGACGCGCGACCCGTCCCCTACATCGGCTGGCTCGGTGTCGTCGTGCTGTTCACCTTCCTGGCCTGGATGCTCGGCAACTGGAAGGTCGGGCTGCTTACGCTGTGTGGCTTGCTGTTCATGGGACTGCAGGGCCTGTGGCAGGACAGCATGGAGACGCTGGCGCTGACCATCGCGGCGGTGGCCATATCGCTGCTCATCGGAATTCCGTTGGGCATCTGGGCGGGCATGTCGAACGGGTTCAGTCGCCTGATCACGCCCGTGCTGGATTTCATGCAGATCCTGCCGTCGTTCGTCTACCTCGCGCCGCTGACGCTGGCGTTCCTGATCGGCCCGGCCGCGGCGATAATCGCGACGGTGATATACGCCGCTCCCCCCGTGATTCGCCTTACCGCCCATGGCATTCGGTCGGTGCCGCAGGAGTCGCGTGAGGCGGTCGAGTCGCTGGGTGCGACGCGATCCCAGGAGTTGTTCGGGGCGCTGCTGCCAATGGCGAAGCGCACCATCGTGCTCGGCATCAACCAGACCATCATGGCCGCACTGGCGATGGTGACCATCGCCGCGCTGATCGCCGCACCCGGCCTCGGCCAGGTGGTGGTCCAGGCGTTGTCGACGCAGGATGTCGGCACCGCATTCAACGCCGGCCTGGCCATCGTGCTCTTGGCCATCATCCTGGACCGGACTACCACGGCCGCGAGCGAACGTGTCGAGACCCAACGGCGAAAGTCGGCCGAGCCCAACAAGTATCGGCGTCCCGGGATCGTGATCGGTGCCGTCGTGACGGCGATCGCGATCTGGCTGTCCTACACCTACCAACTCGTTGCGATCTTCCCGTCGTCGCTGCAGATCGGGTCAGTGCACATCGGGCTCGATGTCGGCACGCACATCATCAACGTCGCGAACTCCGTGACCAATTGGGCGCAAACGAGTTTCGCGTCGGTGACCAACGGCATCAAGGACGTGGTCACTGCGGTGGCGCTCGATCCGTTGCAAGCGCTGCTGGACAGCTCACCGTGGTGGCTCACCTTCGTGGCGATCACCGCGATCGCCGCGATCGTCGGAGGCCGCGTCGCCGCGCTCATCACGGCCGTGTGCCTCGGCCTGATCATCGCGATCGGGCTGTGGCAGGACACCATGGACACCCTGGCCGCTGTGCTGGTGGCCACGGTCATCGTCGTCGCGCTCGGGGTCGTGGTCGGCGTCTGGATGGGCCGCAGTGCGACCGCGGACAATATCGTGCGCCCGTTCCTCGACGCTGCACAGACCATGCCGTCGTTCGTGTACCTGGTTCCGTTCCTTGCGCTGTTCTCGGCGTCGCGGTTCACCGGCATCGTGGCGGCGATCGTCTACGCCGCCCCGGTTTCGATCAAGATCATGGCCGACGGGATCCGCGGCGTGTCACCCGAGACTGTCGAGGCAGCACGCTCGGTGGGGTCGAACTCCTGGCAGGTGATCACCAAGGTGCAGCTGCCGATGGCGGTGCGGTCGCTGACGCTGGCCACCAACCAGGGCCTCATCTATGTGCTCTCCATGGTCGTCGTCGCCGGTCTGGTCGGTGGCGGCGCGCTGGGCTACCTCGTGGTGGCCGGCTTCTCGCAGACCAGCCTGTTCGGCAAGGGCTTGGCGGCGGGTCTGGCGATCGTGCTGCTAGGCACGATCCTCGACCGCACGACCGCGGCCGCATCGAAACGGATAGGACGGACAACCGAATGAGACGAATTGCGATCGTGGCGGCCGCCGCAGCGCTGGCGCTGCTGATATCGGGCTGCAACGCCACCAAGGTGTCGGACCTCCAAAGCCACGGAGCGCTGAAGCCGGGCAGCAAGCCGTGCGGCACCGTCAACATGGCGATCAACTCATGGGTCGGGTACGAGGCCAACGCGGCAGTGATCACATATCTGGCGGAGAACGTATTGGGCTGCTTCGTCAAACAGAAACACATCGCCGAGCAGGTCTCCTGGCAGGGCATGTCTACCGGACAGGTGGACGTGATCCTGGAGAACTGGGGTCATGACGACCTCAGGAAGCAGTACATCGACAACATGGGCGTCGCGCAGAGCGCCGGCTCCACCGCCGTCAAGGGTCAGATCGGTTGGTATGTGCCGCCGTGGATGGTCGAGCAATACCCGGACATCACCGATTGGCACAACCTGAACAAGTACGCCCACCTGTTCAAGACCTCCGAATCCGGGGATAAGGGGCAGCTACTCGACGGGGATCCGGCCTACGTGACCAACGACGCCGCCCTGGTGGCCAACCTCGGCCTGAATTACAAGGTGGTGCAGGGCGGCAGCGAAACGGCGCTGATCTCCAGCATTCGTCAGGCGCAGCGCCAGCGGACCCCGCTGCTCGCGTACTTCTACTCGCCGCAGTGGTTGTTCGGTGAGGTCAAGATGGTCAAGATCGATCTACCGCCCTACACGGACGGATGCGACGCCGATCCGGCCAAGATCGCCTGCGACTATCCGGACTACGACCTGGACAAGATCGTCTCGACCAAGTTCGCCGAATCTGGCAGTCCTGCCTACACGCTGGTGAAGAACTTCCAGTGGACGGGCGATGACCAGAACT
>JAJKIB010000024.1 GCA_021154745.1 Mycobacterium sp. | reverse complement strand
GCGGGATGCTTGCCGGTGACCTGGAAGATCACCCGGCGGGCCACCTCGACGGCGTGGTCGGCGAACCGTTCGTAGAACCGGCCCAGCAGCGTGACGTCGACGGCCGCGGCCACCCCGTGCTTCCATTCCTTGTCCATCAGGACGGTGAACAGGTGACGGTGCAAGTCGTCCATCGCGTCGTCTTCTTCACGGATCCGGGCGGCCTTCTCCGGATCGCGGGTGATCAGCACCTCCTGGGCGCTGTTGCCCAATTCGACTGCCACCCGGCCCATTTCGGCGAAGTAGCCGTTGACCTCCTCGGGCAGGGCGTGTTGCGGATGGCGGCGTCGGGCGATCTTGGCGACGTGCAGCGCGAGTGCGCCCATCCGGTCGACGTCGGCGACGATCTGAATCGAGCCGACGATCGCCCACAGGTCCCCGGCGACCGGCGCCTGCAGCGCCAGCAGGACGAACGCGGACTCTTCGGCCTTGGCGCTCATCGCGGCGATCTGCTCATGGTCGGTGATGACCTGTTCGGCCAGCACCAGATCGGCCTGCAGTAGGGCCTGCGTCGCGCATTCCATGGCACTGCCCGCCAGCCCGCACATTTCACCGAGCTGGGCTGTCAAGGCATCCAGTTGCTCGTGGTAGGCGGTTCGCATGCGCCAAGCCTACGGGGTATCTCGTCGAAACGTCACGACGCGGGCGGTGAACGAAAGGTGAATGCCACCTGCCCAAATGTCGTCACCGGTGATGCCGTTGCGGCTATTCGCAACTCGTATCGGCAGCGTTGGTGACGGTCAAATCCTCCGGCAGGTGCGTCGGGGCGGTGCTGGTGCCGTGCACGACGTGGACCTGCACCGGCGAGCCGCTGGGCGACGGCGGCGCCACCGTGTAGAAGTCGCTGCCCAGCACCACCCGCACCACATCACCCATGCCGGTAACCCGTTCGATCGTGGGGTTGGTGAACGACGAGGCGACGGTAGCCGCGGCCTGTTCATTGCCGGGCGAGAAGAAGACGGTCGTCGAGTTCAGCGGCCCGGGGTAGTCGTCGGGAGTGGTCACGTTGAACCCATGCGACTGCAGTTCGGTGGCCGCGGTGGACGCCAGCCCATTCTCCCCGGTCGAGTTCGAGACGCGCACGGTGACGTCCGCCGGATTGGTGGTGACCGCGTTGACCAGCTCGGCATTGCCCGGCTCGGGGGAGGACGCGCTGGGCGCCTGGTTGCCGTCGGGCGTCGCGCTGGTCGTCGACTCGGGCGTGCCGGGCACCGGCGTGTTGTCCGGGTTCTTTTCCTCTGGCAGCGGGTCGTCGTTGATGACGGCGTCGAACAGTGCCCGCATGTCCTCGGTGCGGGGCGTCTCGTTGCCGTACTCGTCGGCGTATCCAACGGTCGGCACGGTGACGAACGTGATCCGGCCCGCGTTCACACCCTGAATGGACTGGCCGAGGTCGACGAGGTCCTGGGTTTTGATGTTGTCGACGTAGCTGTCGTCGATGAACAAGTTGACCACGTTGTTGAGCTTGGACAGCGAGAAGAACACTTCCTTGGAGATCAGCGAGCGCAGCAGCGAGGACAGGAACAGCTGCTGGCGCTTGATCCGGCCGTAGTCGCCGTTGGTCTCGGTGGTCACCTGGCGGGCGCGCACGTACTGCAGCGCGGTGTGGCCGTCGACCATCTGGCGCCCGGCGTTGGGCAGCACGGTGCCCAGCTCGTAATCCTCGAGCGGCGTTGTGCTGCAGACCTCGACACCGCCGAGCGCATCCACCATCTTGGAGAATCCGGCGAAATCGACTGCCATGAAACGGTTTACGGAAAGGCCGGAGAGTTTCTGGACCACCTTCACCAAGCACTTGGGGCCGCCGACGGAGTAGGCGGAGTTAAGCTTCGTCTCGGTGTAAACCTCTTCGGGCCCATAGGTTTTCGTTTGGTCGTCATACAGCGGCCCGTATTGGCCGGTCTCGGGGTTCCACGCCTTGCATTGCATCGGCTCGATCGCGAGGTCACGCGGGAAAGACACAGCGACAACACGTTTGCGGTTGGCGGGGATGTTCACCAGCATCACGGTGTCAGATCTGGAACCACCGGCGTCCTCGGTGCCGCCCGCACCCATATCGCTGTTCTCACCAATTCGGCTGTCGACACCGACGATCAAGAAGTTCTCGTCACCGAACTGGGCGTTGGGATCCATGATGTCGCGTGAGCCGGGGTCCAGCGCGGAGACCTGTTTGAGCATGTTGTTCTTCGACGACTGCCACTGCCATGCGCCACCGGTCAGCACCAGCGCCGACACCGCAATCAGGGCGGCGGCGGCGCGTCCGGCCATCACTGTCTTGCTTCGGCGGCCCTTGCGTGGCTCGGACTGGCCCTTGCCACGTCCGGTACCGACGCGCGACGGTTGCACCCGCTCGCGCCGGCGCAGCGCCGCCAGATCCGGCACCTCGGAGGCGTACCCCGCCACGACCGGAATAATCTCGGTCGCCGGATCGTCTGGATCAGCGCTGACCGCCGCGATGACGTCGGTCGGCGGTGCCGGCGGCGGAGGCGGAACCTGTGGCTCGGGTTCGGGGCGGGCTCGCTTCAGTTCCTCGGGAACGCTCGAAGCGCCCTGCACCTTGGCGATCAGGTCGGCGACCGTGACACCGTCCGTGTGGCTACCGGTCTGCTCGGCCTTGTCCGTCTCCCCGGAGTCCGAATTGCCGTTACGCTCCCACGGCGCGGCACCGAGCGATGGCCGCGGGCTTCGGGTAAGCCATCGATTGTCGCCGCCAGGCGGCCCAGGCGCGCCGGGAAGGCCAGGAGTGGCGTTGTCGCCGTCACTCATGTTCCTACTGGCCTCCGACTCTTAGACCATCGTGCGCGTTGGTGCGCATGGGCGTATGCAGTGTCTTCGTCTGCCCTCTAGTTGGTGTAGCAGCACTCTGCGGGCTCCGCCATTGGAGCCAGATACGACAAGATACTTATCGTACTGAGACATCCTGAGAGACGGCCAGTCCACTGAAGGTACCGAGAACGTCTCGGTTTAGCCTCCCGAGTGCATAACGTCAGCCCCCGTCGGCACCGTGCAGTCATCGGGATCGGCCAGCCATCCCTCCGGCAGGGTCACCGAGGCAGCCGAGCCCTGACGCCCGCGCGGACCCGTCGCCGCGGCAGGGAACGGCACGTCCGGGTCCAGCTGATCGAGCAGTGCATCCAACTCGGCACGCGTCTTGACGAGGGCTAATGCCCGTCGCAGGTCGGCGCCTGCTGGGAAGCCGTGCAGGTACCACGCAATGTGCTTGCGCATGTCGCGCATGCCCTTTTCCTCGCCGAAATGCGCGGCCAACAGATCTCCATGCCGCCTCATGATGGCCGCGACCTGGCCGAGGGTCGGCGGCGTGGCAGGCGTCGTGCCGCTGAACGCGGCCGAGAGCTCGGCGAACAACCACGGCCGGCCCAGGCAGCCGCGGCCGATGACCACGCCGTCGCACCCGGTGGCGGCCATCATCGCCAAGGCGTCGTCGGCGTCGAAGATGTCGCCGTTGCCCAGCACGGGAACCGTCGTGACGTGTTGTTTGAGCAGGGCGATCTGCTCCCAATCGGCGGTTCCCGAGTAGCGCTGCGCCGCGGTGCGGGCATGCAGCGCGACGGCGGCCGCACCCTCCTCGGCTGCGATCCGGCCCGCGTCCAGGTGAGTGTGATGAGCGTCGTCGATGCCGATGCGGAACTTGACCGTCACCGGAATGCCGGTGTTCTCGGTCGCCGCGACTGCAGCTCCCACAATCTGACCGAACAGCCGCCGCTTGAACGGCAGAGCGGCACCGCCGCCGCGTCGGGTGACTTTGGGCACCGGGCAGCCGAAGTTCATGTCGATGTGGTCGGCCAACCCCTCGTCGGCGATCATTTTCGCGGCGGCGAACGTGGTGTCGGGGTCGATGGTGTAGAGCTGCAGGGAACGCGGTGACTCGTCCGGCGCGAACGTCGTCATGTGCATGGTGACCGGGTGCCGCTCGACGAGCGCCCGCGCAGTCACCATCTCGCATACGTAGAGGCCGCTGACCGACCCGGCCCGGGCCAGTTCGAGTTCACGGCACAGCGTCCGGAATGCGACATTTGTCACACCCGCCATCGGGGCCAGCACGACGGGGCTCGGCAGCGCGATCGGGCCGATCTGTAGTCGAGGCCGCGGCGCAGCTAGGACGCTGATGACGCGAGCACCTTCTTGGCTGCCTTCTTCTCGGCCACCTTGCGCTCGCGCTCGAGCCGGCGCTGCTTGGCTTCCTCGAACTTGTCGCATGTCTCGGTGAGCTCCTCGACCAGCACTCCGAGGTCGTCGCGCATGGCCGCCGCCTCGCCTGTGAAGTCCTCGCGCTCGAAGATGCGCCACTTCTTTAGAACGGGCATGACCACGTCGTCGAGGTGGATGCGTGGGTCGTACACGCCGCCGACCGCGATGATCACGGCCTTGCGGCGGAACTCCGGAACGGTGTAGCCGGGCATCTTGAAGTTGCGCAGCACGCGGTGCAGCGAGGCCATCGCCTGGTTGGGTGCGATGTCGAAGCCGGCTTCAGAAACGTCACGATAGAAAATCATGTGGAGGTTCTCGTCGGCCGAAACCCGTTGCAGCAGTTGGTCGGCAATCGTCTCGTTGCACGCCTTGCCGGTGTTGCGGTGGCTGACCCGGGTGGCCAGTTCCTGGAACGTCACGTAGATGACCGAGTCGAAGAGGCTCTGGGCGAACAGGTCACCCTGCTGGTTCTGGCCTGGGCTGAAGCCACGCGTCATCTGTTCGACGCGCAGCTGCTCCAGCTCGACGGGATCGATCGCGCGGGTGACCACGAGGTAATCGCGCAGCGCGATGCCGTGCCGGTTCTCCTCGGCGGTCCACCGGTTGACCCACTGACCCCAGGCGCCGTCCATGCTGAAGTTCATCGCGATCTCGCGGTGGTACGACGGCAGGTTGTCTTCGGTCAGCAGGTTCTGCAGCATCGACACCTGCGCGACTTCGGACAGTTGGGACTGTGACGGGTCCCAGTCCTGCCCGCCGAGGGCGTAATAATTCCTGCCGTCCGACCACGGGATGAAGTCGTGCGGATTCCAGTCCTTGCGCATCGACAGGTGCCGGTTGAGATTCTTCTCAACGACGGGCTCGAGCTCGTGCAGTAGGTGCAGATCGGTCAGATCTTGCGCCATGGCCCCTCCCAGTTATCTGTACCTGTTGGTTGCACTCAATATATCTGTGTACCGCAGTGACATTCAAGTCGTCCGCGGAGTGTCACATCTGTCCCACAGGTCACGTTGCGTCGCCGTCCTATCCCCGCGGGCATTCGGGCAGCGCAGATTTCCTGCCGCAACCAGAAAAACGACTCGGAGATCAGGCCCACATGAAGACCCTCACTATTCTCCTCGGCGCCGCTGCCGGCACCGCAGCAACGATCTTTATCGGCGCGGCCGTCGCGGCCGCTGCCCCGGATGTCGTGGGCCAGACGTACAACGATGCCAAGAACACCATCCAGTCGACGGGCGCGGCGGTCGTCATCGCGACCAGAACCGGCGGCCGGGCCGATCAAGAAACCTGCATCGTCACCGACGCATGGGATAAGCCGAGTGTCACCGAGCCCAGACAGGCGGAGGGCCCGGACCAGGTGTGGGTCGCGCTGAACTGCAATGCCGCTATCGCGACGCCTGGTTCGCCAGGCAACTCTGCCGCCGGCCCGTAGGGCCGTCAGGCGTTGATCTCGCAGGACGCCGGCTGACGCGCGCGGTAGCGGTTAGCGTGGGCACGGAATAAACTTCGCGACATCAGCTTTTCCAGGCATTACCCAGACAATTCGGAGGTCGGGCTCAGTGAAGAAGTCCATCGTTCTCTCGGCCGGTTCGGTCTTCGCCGCATCAGCCTGCATGGCGCTGTTCGGCACCGGCGTGGCCGCCGCGGACGACTACGCCGGCCAGACCTACGCCGACGCATCGTCCGCCGCGAGCGATGCCGGCCAAACCGTGATCGTGGCCAGCCGCGTGGGCGACAAAGTGTCGCAGGACGACTGCATCGTCACGAGTTCGCAGGCGGCCCCGTTCATCCACGGGGACGACTTCGCGCACGTCTCGGACACGGTGCAGTTCCATTTGAATTGCAACGGTGGATATGCGACCGCCACGACGCCGGGGCCCTCGCTGGCCAGCCCTGAGGGCAGGGCAGCCAAGGCCGCCGCGGATCAGGCTGCCGCCGAAGAGCAGCAGTCGCTCGAAGAGGTCAGCACTCCGGGCGCGTAGCGGTCAGTAGCTCGATACCCGGCTGAGCAGCATCTCGACGCAATAGTCGATGAACTGCTCGCGAGTCGCCGTTAGGCGGCCATTCAGATATGCGGTGAACAGCGCCGTCAGCGCGCCGATCAGGCCGGTGGCCACCATGGCCTGCACGGCCGGATCGGTGATGCGGGTCAGCTTGCGCTGGAGCAGGTCGATGAAGTTGGGCATCCATTCGGCGCCCGAGCGGGTGAGCACCGGCTCCACCCCGGGGGCCAGCAGCAGCACCCGACCGCGCGACGGGTCGTCGACCATCAGGGCGACGAAGCGCTCGACCGCGTCGCGCGGCGTTTCCGCGGTCATCAACGTCGACATCGCCTGCGCGCACACATCGTCGTAGACCGCGCGGACGAACTCGTCGCGGTCGGCGAAGCTCTCGTAGAAGTAGCGCTCGGTCAATCCCGCCGCGCGGCAGACCGCACGCACGGTCAGCGCGGGCCCGGTCTCGCTGCCCAACGACTCGACGCCGGCGGCGATGAGTTCGTCGCGGCGCAAGACCTGGCGGTCCTGCAGCGGAACGCCCGACCATCGGCCCCGTCGTTGACCGGAAGGCACATCACTCCCTAAGCTCATCGGTGACAACGCCCGTAGTCAGAATCGCCTCTGGCTCCGATTGGAAGTTCACCAGTGACTCAAGATACGTCTGAGGCGTGCCCGGTGACCACCGGATCCGCCTCTTCTGCCTCGGGCTGCCCGGTTACCTCGGGTGGGTACGACGCGCCGCCGCAGCCCCTCGGGCCCGGTTCGCTGACGTGGGAATTGTTCGGCGACTGGCGCGGTCTTCTCCAGGGCCCGTGGGCCGGATCCATGCAGAACATGCACCCCCAGCTGGGTGCGGCCGTCGAGCAGCATTCGATCTTTTTCTCCGAACGCATGCCGCGGTTGCTGCGGTCGCTGTATCCGATCGGCGGGGTGGTGTTCGACGGTGATCGCGCGCCTACCACCGGCACCGAGGTGCGCGACTATCACATCGGCATCAAGGGTGTCGACGACGTCGGACGCCGGTACAGCGCCCTGAATCCCGACGTCTTCTACTGGGCGCACTCGACGTTCTTCATGGGCACCATCCTCACTGCGGAACGCTTCGGCGACGGCCTGACCGACGATCAGAAGCGGCAGTTGTTCGACGAGCACATCACCTGGTACCGCATGTACGGCATGAGCATGCGGCCGGTGCCCAAGTCCTGGGAAGAATTTCAGGCCTATTGGGATCACATGTGCCGCAACGTCTTGGAGAACAACTGGGCCGCACGCGAGGTGCTCGATCTTTCTGCGATGCCCAAACATCCGTCGCTGCAACGGATTCCAGACTGGCTATGGCGTATTCAGCTGAAAGTTCTTGGTCCCTTCGCCTTCTGGATCACAGTCGGACTGTACGACCCCGCGGTGCGGGAGTTGATGGGTTACACCTGGTCGGCCCGAGACGAGCGGCTGCACTGGCTCTTCGGCAGGCTGGTCAACCTATCCTTCAAGGTCTTGCCGAAGCGGAGGCGTTTTCACCCCCGAGCCCGCGCCGGCTGGGACCGCGCAACGGGGCGCATCCCGGCCGACGCGCCGCTGGTGCACACTCCCGCGCGCAATCTGCCGCCGCTCGATGTGCGCGACAACGGCATGCACTACTGCCCGGAGGCCTGACGGGTCAGCGCGGCCGCGCGAAGGGTGTCCACGCCGCGCCGTCGAGATTCCCGCATCCAACGGCGGCCGCCGAAGAGGCTCTTCCTGCACTACCGCGACTTCGAAATGTTCGCGACAACCTTGCTGACGAAGGTCGGCGGTCGGATCGAAATCGTCAATGTGACTGTGCCGCTGGGGAATTACGACGAGGCCACGGGTGGCCGAACAGCGTGCAAGACCGCCGAGGCCGAGGCGAAGGCGAACTGCTGGCCGGACACCACGGCGGCGCCGACTGTGCCGGCGCGGTAACATTCGGCGTTTTTCACTATGCCTGGCGCGATTTATAGGGCACGATTCTCGTGTGTCTCATGTGACCCGGCCGTTTGGCAGTGCGGTGATGGCGTTTGTCGCCGCGGTGTCCATCGGGCTGGCGTCGGGCATCTCCGCTCCCGCGCCCGCGTCAGCGACTTCGCTGTCGGCGATGACGGACGTTTACACGCCGCCGCCGTCGCCCCTGTCCGTGTTCCTCACGCCGCTGACGGTCGGTATGCACGTCATCGACGCGATCGCCGAAGGCATCGCGAACGCTGTCGAGATGATCGCGACGCCGCCTCCGATAACGATCCCGGCACCAGAGACCAGCACCTAGCGGTTGTTTGGCGCCGGCGCAGACCGCTAGCTTTGTAGGTATGCAGGCGCCAGAGCTACTTGGCGGCCGCTACGAACTGCGGGGCGTTCTTGGGCGCGGCGGCATGGCGGAGGTTCGCGACGGCTGGGATACCCGGCTCGACCGTCCGGTCGCCATCAAGCTGCTCTACCCGGTATTCACTACGCAGCACGACAACCGGATGCGCTTCGAAGTCGAGGCACGGGCGGCCGCGGCGCTCAACCATCCGCACATCGTGTCCGTTCACGACAGCGGGGAGCACGCCGGAACGCCTTACATCGTGATGGAGCGGTTGTCCGGGCAGACGCTGGCCGATGTGATCGCCAGGGGACCGATGCCGCAGCCACAGTTGCGGTCGATTCTGGATGACCTGCTCTCGGCGCTCGCCGCCGCGCACGCCGCAGGCATTCTGCATCGCGATATCAAGCCGGCGAACATCTTGTTCTCCGCGCTGGGCGACACCAAGGTGGCCGACTTCGGCATCGCGAAGAGCGCCGGAACCGCCCACACGCTGACGGGCCAGATCGTCGGCACCATGGCGTATCTCAGCGCGGACCGGATCGCGGGCAGACCGGCATCTGTCGCCGACGACCTGTACGCGGTCGGTGTCGTGGGCTACGAAGCGCTGACCGGCCGTCGGGCATTCCCGCAGGAGAACCTGCCCGAGCTGGCCCGCGCGATCGCGGAGGACACGCCACCGCCGCTTGCCGCGTTACGTCCCGATGTCGACCCGGCGCTGGCGGCGGTGATCGAACGCGCGATGGCGCACGATCCGGGGTGGCGGTTCGGCAGCGCCGACGAGATGCGCGCAGCACTGGCCGGCCGCATCGGTGCACCCGCGCGGCCGCCTACGCGCGTGCTGGCCGCTCCACTGCCTGATCCGACGACGATGGTGGTGGCGCCTGCGGTCCGGCGGAACCGGTCGCGGTTGTATCTCGGCCTGGCGGCAGCCGTCATCGCCATACTGGTCGCTGCGGTCGCTTTCATCGTCGATTCGGCATCGCAACCTGCGGTGCTCGAGCCCGCCACCACCAGCACCTCGGTCACCCCGCCGACGACGACGTCGTTCGTGCCGCCGCCGCCATCGACCACGCCCGTCCAGGTGGAACAGCCGCCGCCCAAGAAGCGCGGCGGGAACGGAAATGGCAACGGCCACAAGAAGGGCGACTGACCGCCTTGACCTGTGTCGATGGCACTAAGTGCCCCCACTAGGACTCGAACCTAGGACATGCGGATTAAAAGTCCGTAGCTCTACCAACTGAGCTATAGGGGCGTGGAGGATCAGGATACTGCGTTCCCGGCGGCATCTCG
>JAJKIB010000023.1 GCA_021154745.1 Mycobacterium sp. | reverse complement strand
CGAAGCGGTCGAACGCGCGCGACCGGTGCTAGAGCCGTAGGCGGGCAAGATCATTCATTGCCGCGCCTCCGACACCGGCCATGCCGCCAAGCTCTGCAACAACATGGTGCTGGCGGTCCAGCAGATCGCGGTCGGCGAGGCGTTCGTGCTGGCCGAGAAGCTGGGACTGTCCGCGCAGGCGCTGTTCGACGTGATCACCGGCGCGACCGGAAACTGCTGGGCCGTACACACGAATTGCCCTGTGCCAGGGCCTGTTCCGACATCACCGGCCAACAACGACTTCAAGCCGGGCTTCGCGACCGCGTTGATGAACAAGGACATCGGCCTGGCGATGGACGCCGTCAAGTCGACGGGTTCGTCCGCGCCGCTGGGCAGCCACGCCGCCGAGATCTATGCCAAGTTCGCCGCGGACCACGCCGACAAGGACTTCAGCGCCGTGATCGAGATGATCCGCAACGGCTAGAACGGTGCGGCCGCTTCGTTGCGCGCGCGTTCGGCCTTGATCGACGCGGCGTATTCGGCAGCGCGGGTACGTCGTCGTCTTGGCATCATCAGGCCGCGGTCGCCCGTTTTCGGCGCGACGATCGACGGCGGAGGAAGGTCGGCAGTGGTGGTGTCCCACGTGTCAAAGAACAGCCGGCTGCCGGGTTTGGTGATGTACTTTCTGCCGCTGGGCGAGATCCAAATGACCGTGCCATCAGGCAACTGAACGTCGTGCCATCCGCCGAACGTCTTCATCAGATGGTTGGTTCG
Organism: Mycobacterium sp.; assembly: GCA_021154745.1. Classification (GTDB taxonomy): domain Bacteria; phylum Actinomycetota; class Actinomycetes; order Mycobacteriales; family Mycobacteriaceae; genus Mycobacterium. The sequence continues at coordinate 5,610 of JAJKIB010000023.1, read as the reverse complement.
ACAGAGACACTTGATGTTTGACGCGTGGGTCGGCCCGGTCGGATAGGGGATGGTGTGGTCGAGGTCGCAGCGATCGGCCGGCACGTCGCAGCCGGGCGCGCGGCAGTACAGATCTCGCATCCGCACGAACTCGGCCAACTCTGCCGACGGTCGGTAGTGCGGTTCCGGCTCGTCGCTGGGCATGGTGATCGGACGGACCTTGGCGCCGTTGCGGATCAGCTGCGCCAGCAACGGTGTCGGCACGACGCCCTCTCCGACGATCAGCGCTGCGGGAGGCGCGACCGCGGTGGACTCGACCGCCGTCGCGGCGTTGACCGATGCAGTTGCCGCGTCGACCGCTGATTGTTCCGCCAGCACCCGGATCACCAGGTTGGAGGAACTCGGTACATCGCCTGCTGGGCAGGTCTTCGAACCGCACTGGCACGCCAGACGGAAAGTGCCTGCAGCGATGGCGCCCACCGCGTCGGAGCGGCGCTCGCCCATGGGGCGAGGATCGTTGTCGCAGACTCCCTGCACCATCTGTGCGACGCGACGCTTGAGCACCGCCGCATCGGTGGCCAATAGCCGACCCCACACCGAGGTGGTTTCGGCCGGATCATCGAGGTCTCCGATCGAGAAGTCCCTAGTACGCGTGGATGATTCAGAGCGGCGCACGGCCGCGGGGTCGTATCGCAGGATCCATCCGTCGATCGCCTGATCGAGTCGGTTCTCCGAGAGCGGACCCCATTTGTTCGCTCCCTCCGCAAGGGCGGCGTCGATGAGGGCCAGCGCGTCGGCGTCTTCCACGAGTTGGGTGCGCCAGGTGATCGCGGAGACCACCCGCGAGCTGAGCGTGCCCTGCATGTACAGCGCCGCCACCCGCGGAAGACGGTCACGAAGCGCGACCGCGATCCGCATCTGCGCCGAGGCCCGGCGATGTCCCACCGTCATGGCCGCCGCCACCTCGGCGGCCGCCGAGTCCCAGCCGTCGAAGGCCCAGTTCTCCCGCTCGTCATCATCGACCCGGCGTCGGGCGAGCTCAGCGATGGCAGCCAGCCGGCGAGCCCCGGCAGCAGCTTCTGCTCGCGCGCCCTCCTCGATGGCGGCGACGACCGTCGCATCATCCGCCGTCGAGAACTCCGAGTCGAACATGCTTGCGATTATGCCCGTCGCGGTCGACGCTCGAGAAGGGTATCCACAGTCACGGATTAGTCCACAGATGCAGTCCCTCAACATGTTTGGACTTGACAACGGGCACTCCCCCGACTATTGGCACGGGCTGGTCGTGGCGGCCCGGAATAAATCGCGGTGAGCCTTGCTTGTCGGGTGAATGACCTTTCCCGTACGCGTTGCCGTTCAAATTCAGCCCGCCGACACCCCTGACTACGCCACCTGGCGGCAGGCTGTCCTGCAAGCCGAGGAGATCGGGGTGGACGTCATCTTCGGCTATGACCACTTCCATGCGCCGTTCATCGAGTCGATCGCCGACGCGAAGCCGGTGCTGGCCGAGGTGCAGCCGGATGTGAACAACTTCGAGGGCTGGACCGCGCTGGCATCCTGGGGCGAGATCACCACACGCGCCGAACTCGGTCTGCTGGTGGCGGGAATGGGCTACCGCAACCCCGATCTGCTCGCGGACATGGCGCGCACCGTCGACCACATCAGCGGCGGTCGGGTCATCCTCGGCGTCGGCGCTGGTTGGTACGAGAAGGATTACAGCACTTACGGTTTCGAATACGGAACTGTCAAGTCGCGGGCGGACCACTTCGATGAAGGATTACTGCGCATCGAGCGCCGGTTCGAACTGTTGCAGCCGGCACCACTGCGCAAGATCCCGATCCTGATCGGCGGATCCGGTCCCAAGCGCACCTTGCCCGCCGTCGCACGCCATGCTGACATCTGGCACACCTTCCTGCCCATCGACTCCTACCGCGAGGCCAGTGTCCGCGTCGCCGAACTGGCCGCCGGATTCGGGCGCGCTGACAGCGATATCGAGCGCTCGACGCTGTGGACCGATCCGCAGTCGGCGGACGCCTACCTGGCTGCTGGAGCCACGTTGTTCCACACCGAGGTCCGCGCGTCGGAGGGCAAGTACGACCTCAGCACGGTGGAGAAGCTTGTCGACTGGCGCGACACGAAGCGCTGAGTGCCTTTATCGAACTGCTACGCGGCTGACCTCTTATGCGCGGCCCACCAACGGCCGTGCAGGCGTTGACAATCCGCGATGCCGAGCGGCTCCCCGGTGCTGTAGTCAGTGCGAACCGCCACCGCAGCCGGGATATCGGGGGTGCCGTCGCCGGTGATGACGACGGTGGCCAGACCCGCGGACGTCGCCGCGCGCAGCCCCGATGCGGAACCGGTGACGGCAAGCGCATTCTCGGCGGGTATCCCGAGCTCCCACAGTGCGTTTTGATGGGCCTCGCGATCCGGCAGCGGCTTCTTCACGTCGTCGGCGTTCACGACCGTTTCGACCAGGCCGTCGCCGACGAGATTTCGTATCAGCGGCTCGGCCCAGCTTCGCGCGCCGTTGGTCACCACGCCCACCCAGACGCCTGCGGCGAATGCATCCATCACCAGGTCGACAAGACCGGGTCGAGGCGTCAGATCGGCATCGCGGATCAGCTCCTCGAACATCATGGTCTTGGTCGTGTAGATCTCGTCGGCAAGCAACTCGGTGAGCACATCGCAATCCGTGGCGATGCCACGCTTGCGCAGCTCGGCGCAGACGCGCCGCCGCTCGTCACTGAGGGCCAAGAGCTGCCGGTAACGGCCGACCGACCACTGGAAGTCCAGGCCGTGCGCGGCGAAGGCCGCGTTGAACGCCACGCGGTGACCGTCGCATTCAATGTCGGTCAGGGCGTCGAGGTCGAAGATCACGGCGCGCAGCGGATACACAACGCTTTTCGTCGGCGCGCCGCCATCCCACCAGAACCGACCCGCCCGCCACGTTTTGTCCTGCGTTGTAGGCATGGGGATAGAGTGGCCTACCTCACAAGCATCGGTCCTCCCCCAATTGGGGGATCGACGAGGCCAAGTTCCTCTACCTCACGAAATGCCAGCTCTAAGGTGGTGCCATGAGGCCCAGCAGCCCTCCAGTGCGTCTTGTGCTGGTCGACGACCACGAGATGGTCATCGAGGGCCTCAAGGCGATGCTTGCGGCCTTCGAGGATCGCGTGCAGGTGGTCGGCCAGGCCGTCGGCGCCGAGCGGGCGCTCAGCGTCATCGAGGACCTGGACCCCGACATCGTGCTGTGCGACGTCCGAATGCACGGATCCAGCGGACTGGACCTCTGCCTGGAGCTGCGCGAGCGGGACCCGAAGCGCAAGGTCGTGATGCTGTCGGTCTACGACGATGAGCAGTACCTGTTCCAGGCGTTGCGTGTCGGCGCGTCTGGCTATCTGCTGAAGAGCATCAGCAGCGACGAGCTGGTCCGTCAGCTCGAATTCGTACACCGCGGCGAGACGGCGATCGACCCGGGGATGGCCGCGAGGGCGGTCGACACGGCGGCCCGGCTGCAGCGCGATGAGTTCTGGCCGGGGGCACGGCAGGGCCTGACACAGCGCGAAAGCGAGATCCTGTCGTTCGTCGTCAACGGGCTTTCCAACCGGGCCATCGCCACCAAGCTGGTCATCGGGGACGAGACCGTGAAATCTCATCTGCGGTCGATCTACCGCAAGCTCGGCGTCGGTGACCGGACGGGCGCCGTCGCGACGGCTCTGCGCGAAGGCATCTATCAATGAAGCCCGCGGCCCGACCATCCAACGCTGTGCGCGACCTCGTCGACGCGGATCGTGAACTCGCACTGCTGCGCGAGCTGATCCAGGCCGCGTCCAAGGGACCCGGCGTCGAACCACTCGCCGCCGCCGCTGCGCGGATGATCACCGCCGCCACCGCCAGCGACGTGTGCTTCGTGCACGTACTCGACGACACCGAGCGATCGCTGACGCTCGCGGGTGCCACACCGCCGTTCGACGCCGCGGTCGGCGAGATCCGGCTGCCGCTGGGGCAGGGCATCTCCGGCTGGGTGGCCAGCCACCGCGAGCCCGTCGTGATCAGTCATGACAAGGAGGCCGACCCGCGGTATCTGCCCTTTGAGTCGTTGCGCGGCAAGGACTTCACGTCGATGGTGTCCGTGCCGATGGAGACCGATCCTGGGGGTCTGGTCGGGGTGCTCAATGTGCACACCGTCGATCGCCGCGAGTTCACCGAGCGCGACGTCGAACTGTTGCTCGTCATCGGCCGGCTGATCGCGGGGGCGCTGCATCAGGCCCGGCTGCATCGGCAGTTGGTGGCCCGCGAACGCGCGCATGAGAATTTCGTTGAGCAGGTCATCGAGGCGCAGGAAATCGAGCGGCGCCGGCTCGCCGGCGACATCCACGACGGCATCTCGCAGCGGCTTGTCACGCTGTCGTACCGACTCGACGCGGCGGCGCGGGCCGTCGGCGACCCCGAGCTGATGGCCGAGCAATTGAGCAAGGCCCGCGAGCTGGTCGACCTGACGCTGCGGGAGGCCCGCGGGGCGATCAGTGGGTTGCGGCCACCCGTGCTCGACGACCTCGGGCTGTCCGGCGGCCTGGCCAGCCTGGCCCGCTCGATCCCGGAGATACACATCGAGGTCGACCTCGACGACACCCGGCTGCCCGATCACATCGAGCTCGCGCTGTACCGCATCGCCCAGGAGTGTCTGCAGAACGTCGTCAAGCACGCCAACGCCAGCAGGGCACGCCTGACGTTCTTCGTGAACACCGATACTGCCCGCCTCGAAATCATCGACGACGGCGTGGGTTTCGACACTTTCGAGCACCCGTTGGGCGGCGACGAGATGGGTGGCTACGGACTGCTGTCGATGGCCGAACGCGCCGAAATCGTCGGTGGCCGGCTCAATATCCGGTCACGCCCGGGTTCGGGCACGGCGGTCACCGCGACGATACCGCTGCCCTGCCCTGCGCGAGAAGACGCAAAAGTGCCCTAAATCTCGGCGTGTCGCGTGCTTTTGCGTCTGCTGGGCATTGCGCCGTCGAGGAATGACGCGTAGTGCTCACCGGGCAGGCGGGCGAGCCGGCTCGTCCGCATTACTGTCTTCCATCCGTTGGTAGTGCTGACTCGATCTGATCAGCGACCCGCTGCGGCACGTCGAGCGGGAAAAACAAGCGCCCGCCGGGGATCTCGATGAGCACGGCGTCGGGGAATGCCTCGCGCAACCGATGGGCGAGGTCGATCGGGAAGAACCGGTCCGCGTCACCCCACAACAGCACGACGGGCTTGGTGAATCGCCGCAGCCGTTTCGAAACCTCCAGCAGCTCACTTGCGTCGACGCCTCGCAGGAACTTCGCCGTGTCACGTCGAATGCCTCGATCGGCCAGCGCCGGCGTGATCCGGCGTCGAGTCAGTGCGGGATCCAGTGGCGTGGACGCATTTTGGCCCTGAACGCGCTGCCGTATCCAGGTTGGCCGCATAAGTGACATCACTGTGTAGAGGCCAGCGGTTCGGCGACCGAGCCTGAACACCGTGTTCAAGGATGCCGGAGGGAACTGCTCGAAAGCGTCGCCATTGGTCAGCACCAACCGGCCGATACGAGTGTCGTCAGTATCGACAACGAACTGGCACAGCGCACTTCCCGTGGACTCAGAT
>JAJKIB010000022.1 GCA_021154745.1 Mycobacterium sp. | reverse complement strand
TGCAGATAGGGGTGCGCATGCCTGCTCCTCCGGTGGGGCGGTCGCCGAACTGAAACGTGTTCTAGTTTAGCTTAAGCGCCCTGCCGCCATCCGGGAAGTACCTCGCGTGCTGAGGCTTCGAAGGCGTCGAGATCTTGGTTGTCCGGCCAGTCGAGGACGAATTCGCTAATCCCGATCGCACTGAAATTCTCGAAGACGTCCTCGTAGGTGTAGCGCCCCGCCCGCGGATCCCACGGACCGAACAGCGTGTACGAACGCCGGATCGATGACGGCTCGCGGCCGGCTGCCACGGCCAGCTCGTCGATTCTGTGCGATTGCGCCGCGGTAGTGGTGAGCACCTCGTCGGCCGATGCGCCCGGCCGGCCGTGGGTGTTCCACACGTCGGCCCGCTCGGCAGCGACACGTAGCACGGTCGGCGATTGCCCGCCGACGATGATTGGCAACCTGGGCGACTGCCGCGGCCCAGGCACCGCCATCACGTCCTCCACCCACCGTCGGTCTCCGGTGTAGGAGAATGGCTCGGCGCCCTCGTGGAGCAGCCCGTCGACGATGGCGACGTAGTCGGAGAACCGGAGCGCCCGTTCCCGCGGGGACCATGGCTGCTCGCCGACGCTGAGGTGGTCCCACGCGAAAATGCCTGCGCCAATACCGAGTTCGAATCGCCCGTTCGACATGTGGTCGAGGGTGACGGCCTGTTTCGCCAGCTGTGCGGGCGGGCGCAAGATCTGGTTGGCGACCATCACTCCGAGCCTGATGCGGGACGTGTTCAATGCGCCCGCCGCAAGCACGGCCCAGCTGTCGAACCAGAGTTCTCGCCGGTTCCTCAGGTTGGCGCTGTGATCGGGAAGGAAAACCTGATCGAACCCGAGACTCTCGAGCCATACGATCCGCTCGATCAGCACTTCGATCGGCACATCGGGATAGAGCATGACCCCGAACCGGCGCAGAGTGCGCTCCGTCATGCGTGGTCCAACCCGGCGCGTTGGCTGATTAGTTCCCGGACTACGCCCGCGTGCGACGCAACAACCGACCTCTGCGACCTCGCGATCCGGTCACCTGTAGCACCGGCCAGCCCTGCGCGGCGGCCATCGCGGCCAGGCCTGAACGCGGATTGACCGGCCGGGGATAGCCGACCAGTTTCATCAACGCGGCGTCCTCGTCGCCGTCGGCATAGAAATAACTGCGTTGCAGATCAACGTCGTTGGCGTAGCAGAACCGTTCGACCGCCGCGGCCTTTCCTCTTCCCCAGATGACCGGTCTGGCGATCCGGCCGGTGAGCAGACCGTGATCGTCGAGCTCGAAGTGGTTGCACAGCACATGGTTGATCTCGAGGAAGCGGGCTACGGGTTCGGCGTGGATCGTGAGCGCAGACGAGCTGAGCACCACTGTGTGTCCGCGGGCTTGATGCGCACGGACGATCTCGTGCATGTGCGGGAACACCCGCGACGACACGCGTTCGACGAACAGCCTCTCGCCGACGACATCGAGTTCGGCGAGGGATTCGCCACGAAGGTATCCCGCGGCCCTCGTCATCAGCCGCTCGAACTGCATTCGGCCGAATCGGTATCGTATCGACGCCTCGATGACGCCAAGCACCTCGCCGATCCGCGCTTGCCTGCGCCGGATGCGGTCGCCGGCGTGAGCTGTTGCGGTGAACCCGGCCACGAGCGTGCCATCGAGATCGAAGAACGCCCCGACCCGCGGACCGGGCGTGCTCGCGCCGATCTCCGCGATCGGGTCTGATGCAGGAGGCTGCGCGCTCATCGCGAACAGCCTACTTAGCTGCGTACAGACCCTTCCCGGTGACGAGCGGCATATCCAGCGTGGTCCGGATGCCGGGCGGCGCCGTCACGACGTCGGGGATGGCGTTCACGATCCGGCCGGCCGCGGCGAGGATGGCCGCGTAGTTGTGGTCGCCGTTGCGGCTCGTCGGGCAGATGTCCATCACATAAGACGGCTCGCCGATGATCTCGACGCGGTACGACCCGCCGGGCTGAGCGGGCTGGGCCCAGTCCGGTCGCAGGTCCCCGCGCAGCCGGGTGACGTGCTCGACGACGATCACCGGCTTGCCGTTGACCATGCCCTCGATCTGGAAGCGCAGCGCGGCCACGGTGCCCTTGGCGATGTGACCCGCCGCGATGTCGAAATCCTCCGGCGCCGGCTCCTGTTCGACGGAGTCCCTGATCTCGTCGACGTCGATGCCCAGGCCGGCCGCAAGCTGCCGGATGGCCGTGCCCCAGGCGATGCTGAGCACGCCCGGCTGGAACAACATCGGAAAGTCGCCGATTTGATTGCCGAAGCCCATGACGTCGAACATCACCGTCGCGCCGTCGTAGGTCGCATAGTCGGCGATCTCCATGGTGCGCACCTGCTCGACGCTCTGGCACGTGCCGGCCAACGCGAAGGGCAGAAGGTCCGTCGCGAATCCCGGATCGACACCGGTCATGAAGACCGTCGAATCACCCTCTCGCGCAGCATCTTCGACGCGTTGGATGTATTTGTCGGGGATCACCTGCCACGGAAACTGCAGGACCCCGAGCCCCGAGCCGACCACGTCGATGCCCGCGGCGAGGATGCGCCGGACGTCGGCTATTGCCTCGGGCAGGCGCGTGTCGCCCATCGCGCAGTACACGATGCATTCGGGTTTGGCCTCGATGATCGCGTCGAGGTCGTTGGTCGCGGCGAGACCGGTCGTCACGTCCAGCCCGGCCAACTCGCCTGCGTCCCTGCCCACCTTGGCGTCCGAGGACACCCACACGCCGGTCAGGTCGAAGCGCGCGTCGTTCACCAGTTGCTTCAGCGCGAGGCTGCCACAGTTGCCGGTGCCGATGAGCGCGACGCGGATAGCCATCCTGCCTCCTGATAACTGGAACAGGTTCTACTTGTAGCACGTGGGGCTTGGTAGCCTGACCCGTCATGGGACGCGTGGACGGAAAAGTTGCACTGATCAGTGGCGGCGCACGGGGGATGGGCGCCGAGCACGCGCGGGCACTGGTGGCCGAGGGCGCGAAAGTGGTGATCGGCGACATCCTGGACGAAGAAGGCAAGGCACTGGCCGAAGACATCGGCGCCGCCGCGCGCTATGTCCACCTCGACGTCACGCAGGCCGACGAGTGGGACGCCGCGGTCGCCACGGCTGTGAACGAGTTCGGCACGCTCAACGTGCTCGTGAACAACGCAGGCATCGTCGCCCTCGGCCAGATCGGCACGTTCGACATGGTGAAGTGGCAGAAGGTCATCGACGTCAACCTGACAGGCACGTTCCTCGGCATGCAGGCGTCGGTCGAGGCGATGAAGTCGGCGGGCGGCGGATCGATCATCAACGTCTCGTCGATCGAGGGCATGCGTGGCGCCGTGATGGTGCATCCGTACGTGGCCTCGAAGTGGGCGGTTCGCGGCCTGACCAAATCGGCGGCGCTGGAACTCGGGTCGCATCAGATCCGGGTGAACTCCATCCACCCGGGATTCATCCGCACACCGATGACCAAGCACTTCCCCGACAACATGCTGACCATCCCGCTGGGCCGCCCCGGTCAGTCCGACGAGGTGTCGACCTTCGTGGTCTTCCTGGCAAGCGACGAATCGCGGTACGCCACCGGTGCCGAATTCGTCATGGACGGCGGCCTGGTCAACGACGTTCCGCACCGGGTCTGACTGCGAGGGCGTTGATTCCGCGTTAAGCGCGATCACGCGGTGCAAGACTTCAGCCATGCACGAGGTCGACCAAACCACCGAGCAGATGGTGCGCAGCGTGCTCGCCTACGCCGAGAACCGACTGCGGATGAATCCGGTACCCCTCGACAAGGGGGTGCTGCCGGTCGACCAGCTCTACGAACGGCTCGACGGCGTGATCCGCGACCAGCCGCGCCCACCCGACGAGGTGCTCGGCGTCTACACCTCGGTGATCGCGCCGAGCGTGATCTCGGCGGACAGCCCACGATTCCTCGGCTTCATCCCCGCCGCACCCACCAAGGCCAGCCTGTTGTTCGACATGCTGGTGTCGTGCGCCTCGATCCAGGGCATCTCGTGGCTGGAGGCCTCCGGCGCCATCGCGGCGGAGAACAGCGTGCTGCGGGTGATAGCCAACGAGGCGGGGCTGCCGACGACCTCGGGCGGTTGCTTCGTCTCCGGCGGATCGGCCGGCAACCTGTCCGCGCTCGCGGTGGCCCGGGAGACGGCCAAGACGCGCGGGGCCACCGGCCGACTGCGCGTGGTCGTCGGCTCGGATGCCCATTCGTCGATCGTCAACACGCTGCGGCTGCTCGAGATGGACGCTTTGGTGGTCGACACCCCTGACCATCGGCTCACCGCCGACACGGTCCGCGACGTCGTGCCGCCCGACGCCACCAACATCGCCGCGGTGGTCTGCACGTCCGGCACGACGAACGCCGGCATCATCGACGATCTGGCCGGTGTCGGCTCGCTCGCCAAAGAACGCGGCTGGTGGTTCCACGTCGACGGCGCCTATGGCGGCTCGGGCATCTTCGCCCCGTCACTGCGGCCGAAGTACAACGGCCTCGAGCAGGCGGACTCGTTCATCCTCGACCCGCACAAGTGGTTGTTCACGCCGTTCGACTGCTGTGCCTTGTTGTATCGCGAGCCCGAGCTGGCGCGCGCCACGCACACCCAGGACGCCTCATACCTCGACGTCATCCACGCTGGCGACGGCGAGTGGAACCCGTCGGATTACGCCTACCACCTGACCCGCCGCGCCCGCGGGCTGCCGCTGTGGTTCTCGCTGGCGGTCTACGGGCTGGACGCATATCGCAGGGCCATCGAGGTCGCGGCGTCGCTTGCCGTTCAGACCGCCGAGCTGATCAAGGCCGCCCCGCAGTTGGAGCTGATCCGCGAACCCGACCTCGGAGTGGTGCTGTTCCGTCGGCTGGGCTGGAAACCCGAGGACTACGACGCCTGGGCCCAGCGGTTGCACCAGGACCAGGTGGCGTTCATCCCGCCGACGAAATGGGAGGGCGAAACGGTGGGCCGATTCGCGTTCCTGCACCCCGACACCAGCATCGAGCTGGTGCGGGAGGTGTTGGCGCGCACGGAGTGACCTGCGCGAATTCCGTTGCGCTGCTTGGCTGAGCCGACGTCGCATGCTGCAGGTACGGTGATCCGGTGGACGGGGCGCAGATCGCGGGTCAGCCCCGTTTACACATCGTCTCGAGAATCCTGCTCTCCGTGGCGCTGTTGCTGCTGTTGTGTGCGGCGGACTTCCCGGACTTCGCCAAGCCGGGGCCGCCGGCGGGACAGATCGAGCTGGCCCAGGGCTGGAGCCTGGTTTCCGCCCGCAACGTGGCCACCGACGGCGCCGTCCTGTCCAGGCCGGACTACAAGGCGGCCGGTTGGCATCCGATCCCTCGAATGCCCGCCACCGTGCTGCAGACCCTGCAAGGGGACGGCACATACCCGGATCTCTACGACGGCACCAATCTGGCGACCATCCCGCAGGACCTCTACAAGCAGGACTGGTGGTACCGCACCACATTCACCGCGCCGGCGGGGCACACGACCTACATGTTGGAGTTTCCCGGCATCAACTATCGCGCCGAGATCTGGTTGAACGGCCACCAGATCGCGGGCAACAGCCAAATCGTCGGCATGCACACCAGCCACGAACTCGACGTATCCCGATGGGTGAACCAGGGAGAGTCCAACGCGCTGGCAGTCAAGATCACCCCTGAGCGCGCGCTGCAGGATATCGACGGCGTCGAGCTGGCAGACAGCTGGTATGACTGGATCAACTGGAACTACCTCGGTTACCAAGGGCCGGGAAAGAATCCGGGCAACGGGAATTCGTTTGTTCCCGACCGCAATGCGGGCATCTGGAAGCCGGTGTACCTCAAGACGTCCGGCGCCGTGGTCCTGGGTCCGTCGACGGTCAACTCCGAACTGCCGCTCCCGCGAACCAATTCCGCGCGGCTGACGATCTACAGCAGTCTGCGTAACACGTCGGCGCAGCAGGTGCGCGGCGTTCTGCGGGCGACGATCTCCCGGCCGGGCAAGCCCGACGTCCAGATCGAGCAGCCGGTCACGCTCGCCGCCGGGGAGCAGCGCGAGATCAGCTTCACTCCCGACACGTTCGCGCAGCTGACTGTCCAGCATCCGGACCTGTGGTGGCCCTACACCCTCGGCCAGCCCAATCTCTACGACCTGCAGTTGGAATTCCGGCAATACAACCGGCAGATCGACGCCGGTCATCTGCGGTTCGGCATCCGCTCCATTGAGCAATTCCGCGACTCCGACCAGCAATTCCCCGAACTCGGCAAGGGCGGAAACTTCTATCTGAAGGTCAACGGCAAGGATTTCCTCGTCCGTGGCGCGGCGTACACACCGGACCTGCTATACGCGAACGATCCCAACCGCGACGCGGCGATCCTGGGCTACGTAAAAGACCTGGGGCTCAACATGATTCGCCTCGAAGGCAAGTTCCCTGGCGATCACATCGCCGAGATGGCGGACGAGATGGGCATTCCGCTGATGTACGGCTGGATGTGCTGCAACCAGTGGGAGAAATGGAGCCAGTGGGGCGACGAGGACAACCGGGTCGCACGGGACAGCCTTCGCTCACAGATCGAGAACCTTCGTAGTCACCCGTCGGTGTTCGTGTGGGCCAACGGCAGCGACGGGAAGCCGCCGCCTGCTGTGCTGGCCGAGTACCACGCCATCCTTTCGGATCTGCACTGGCCGAACGCGACCGTCGACACTGTCTCGTCGTTGGCGACCGACGCGGATGGCGAGCGTGACTGGGACGGCATTCAGATGGCGGGCCCGTACAGCTGGCGACCGCCGAGCTACTGGTTTTCGGGGCGCTACGCCGCCACCCGCGGTTCGACCGCTGAGCAAGGCGACAACGAGAGCATCCCGCCCTTCGCGAGCTTGAAGAAGTTCATCCCGCCCGACAAGCTCTGGCCGATCAACGACACTTGGTACTTCCACGCCGGCTCGAACCCGAGTAACGCCACGCTGACGAGTATTCGGCGTGCCGTCGACCGCCGGTACGGCGTGTCGAACAGCGCCGAGGAGTTCACTCGCAAGGCGCAATTGGCGCATTACGAGTCGACCCGTGCCCAGTTCGAGGCGTTCGCCGCCGACGGCTGGGACAACCACAAGATGACGATCTACTGGATGCTCAACAACCATTGGCCGTCGTTCTTCGGGCATCTCTTCGACTACTACCTGCGGCCCGGCGGTGCGTACTACGGCGCGAAGACGGGCCTACGTCCGCTGTCGGTTGTCTTCGACTCGTACGCGACCGGTGATCACGATCAGGCCAACATCTCCGTTGTCAACCAAACATCAAGAGACCAAACGGGTTTGACGGTGCGAGTGCGGGTCTATGACCTAAAGGGCCGGGTGCGCGACGATCGCAGCGCAGGCAATATCAACGTGACGCCCGGGGGAGCGGTGCCCGTGCTGACATTGCCGCGACTCGCCCGTGATTCGAGCGTTTTCTTCGTCCGCGCTCAATTGCTCGACTGGTCCGGAAAAGTGGTGTCCGAGAACGTGTACTGGCAGTCGCAGCGGCTCGACGACGTCGGTGATCCGCGCAATGATGCGGCCTTCGAACTCACCCAGACCAGTTGGGCCGACATGACCGGGCTCAACACCATGACTCAGGCGCCGCTGGACGTGACCGCGTTCAGATCGCCTAGCGCAGGCGACAATCGCGTGACCATCCGGCTGCGCAATCCCTCACCACAGGTTGCTTTCTTCGAGCGGGCCGAACTGACCTCCACGCCTGAAGGCGACGAGATTCTGCCGATCGAATACAGCGACAACTACGTGACGGTGTTCCCAGGCGAGACGGTCGACCTTCAGGGACAGGCCTGGACCGGTGTGACCGCCAACTGGGTCAGAGTCACCGGCTACAACACTCCGCCGGTCGTGGTGGCCGTCGATCAGTCCAACACCCGCTAGTCGACAGCGGCGAAGTTCACCGTAGCCGTCGCACCGACCTGGTCGTCGTTGGCCCGGTAGATGTCGACCTGCACCACCACGGACCGCTTGCCGGTGCGCAGGATCCGCGCGACCGCACGCGCCGGCCCGACCTTGATCGGTCGCAGGTAGCGGATGAACAAGTCGGTAGTGGCGATTTTCATGCCGAACGGTGTGCTTCGAGAAGCGAGCTGGCCCGCCGTCACGTCGGCCATGGTGGCGACCAGGCCGCCCTGAAGACCGCCGGCGGTGTTGACCGTTCGTTCGTCGACCGCCATCTCCATGATCACGGTGCCGTCGGTCGACGGGACCTCCTGCAGGCCGAGCTGATCGAACAGCTCTCGGAGGGACTTCGGCGCCGTCATGGAGAACGACATTACCGGCCTGCCGTAGTCTCGTTGGACGTGAGCGCACGCGCCGGCATCGTTGTCACCGGGACCGAGGTCCTGACGGGGCGGGTCCAGGATCGCAACGGCCCGTGGATCGCCGACCGGCTGCTGGAGCTCGGTGTCGAACTGGCCCACATCACCATCTGTGGCGACCGTCCGCACGATATCGAGGCGCAGCTGCGCTTTCTCGCCGACGAGGGCGTGGACCTCATCGTCACCAGTGGCGGCCTCGGGCCGACCGCCGATGACATGACGGTGGCGACGGTGGCGCAATTCGCCGGCCTTGACCTCGTGCTGGACGACGCGCTCGAGGACCGCATCACCGACATCCTCAAGCGCTTGATGGCGCGCTTCGACAACGTCGACATCGACGCGGTCCGGGCCGCCAACCGCAAGCAGGCGATGATTCCGGCCGGGGCGCACGTGATCGCCCCGGTGGGTACCGCACCGGGAGTCGTCGTGCCGGGCGCGCCGACGATCGTGGTGTTGCCCGGTCCGCCACGCGAGTTGCAGCCGATGTGGCCAATCGCCGTGGAAACCGAAGCGGTGCAACGGGCGATCGCCGGGCGAACGACGTATCGCCAGGAGATGGTGCGGATGTTCGGGCTGCCCGAATCGGGTCTGGCCGACACACTGCGCGACGCCGAGCACATCGTCGACGGCTTCGATCGGCTCGAAATCACCACCTGCCTGCGGCGTGGTGAGATCGAGATCGTCACCCGTTACGAACCCGACGCCGCAAGCATCTACGCCAAACTCATGGAGGTGCTGCGCGAGCGCCACGGACGCGAGATCTTCTCCGAAGACGGCTCCCTCGTCGACGATCAGGTCGCGCGGCTACTGGCCGGCCGCCGGATCGCAATCGCCGAATCCTGCACCGGTGGTCTGCTCGCCGCCCGGCTGACCGAGCGGCCTGGTTCATCGGCCTACGTCGCCGGCGGTGTGGTCGCTTACGCCAACGAGGCGAAGACCGAACTGCTCGGCGTCGAACCCGACATGCTGGCCGCCCACGGGGCGGTGTCCGAACCCGTCGCCGAGGCGATGGCCGAGGGCGCGATGAGCCGATTCGGCGCCGACACCGCGATCGCGATCACGGGAATCGCCGGGCCCGGGGGTGGCACGGCTGACAAGCCGGTGGGCACCGTTTGCTTCACGGTGATGCTCGCCGACGGTGAGACGGTCACCCGCACCCTGCGGTTGCCCGGCGATCGCTCCGATATTCGCGAGCGGTCGACGACCGTCGCCATGCATCTGTTGCGGCGCGCGCTCAGTACACAGCCTGCCTGACGATTTTCTGGGTACCCAACTGGCGCGATGACGCCCGAACACGTTGCGCAGCAGCTCACAGAGGTTGGCACCTGCCTGATGCGGCCAGCCGGCCTCAACGCGTGCCTCGGCACCGACGCCGACGCGTGGACGCGGTTCGCCGCGCACTGGGAAGACCTGGCGCCTGATCCATACGCCGCGGAGCTCGGCACCCGACGGCTGCGCCGTTACGGTCATTTCCTGTTCAGCCCGCCCAGCGGCGAATTCAAGCCGATGGCCCATGACGCCTTTGTGCAGCCGGAGGATTCGAACCCGCTCTACATCGACAAGGATCGCCAGTTCGAGCCGCTGACCGATGCGTTCGCGAAAGACCCACTGTTGGACAGGATCCTGAAGCTGCTCGGCCAGCTGGCCATGGCACTGGACGACCCATCCGAGTGGAGCGCGAAGGTGACGCCATTTCGTGTGCTGGCTTCGACCGACGGTGAGGGTCAGCCCACGCCGGAGGGCATGCACCGCGACGGCGTCACGCTCGTCACCTCGCTGTTGATCTTGCGGCGCAACGCCCTCGGCGGCGAAAGCACGGTCACGGACATGGCCGGCAACCGGATGCTTGCAAGCACGCTGCGCGAGCCGGGCACCTTGCTTCTCGGCGACGACCGCCGGACCTTGCACGGTGTCTCGGCGATCCGGCCGCGTGATACCGCCCAGCCGGCGCAGCGCGATGTCCTGGTGATCACGTTCGCGCCGTCCGCCTGACGAGGTCGTCGACCACACCGGCGAGTGCGCCGTGCCGAGCCAGTGAGGCGCGCTGGAGTTCGGCGCCGGTGCCGCGGGCGGTGAGCCGGTTCACGAATTCGTGCACCTTTTCGGCGTCGCCGTGGCGGCGCAGTGCCGGTCCGACGTGGTCGATGAGCCCTGCGAGTTGCACCGATGCGGGAAGGACCTGTCCCGTCAGCGCATCGACGCCGCAGCCGGACCATCCGTCCCTGGCCGCCCGCCAATACGCGGCACGCAGGAGCTCGCTATTTGGTCGCGGCCCGGGATCACCGTCGAGCGCTTTCTCGGTCGCCGTTGCCACCAGCGCCCTGACCAAGACCGCCAGGGCGACGGTGTCGTCGATGTCCGCGGTGACATCCATCGAGCGGATCTCGACCGTCGGCAGTCGAGGGTTTGGCCGGATGTCCCAAAAGGGGGTGTCGGCGGCCAGCATCGCGCCCGAGTCGGCGATCGCCGTCGCCAGTTCCTCGTGGTGCCGCAGGGATTCCGCGTAGGGCGGTGGCCCGAGGCAGGGAAACCGACTTCTGATCACCGCGCGCCAGTCGGCATACCCGGTGTCGTTGCCTTTGTGGAACGGCGAATTGGCGCTCACCGCAACCAGAAGCGGCAACCATGGCCGGAGATGATTGCTGACTCGCACGGCAAGCTCGCGGTCCGGTAGATGGATGTGCACGTGCAGCGAGCAGACCATGAAGTCGTCGAGCATGGCCCGGTACTGCGCGACCCCGGCGCGATACCGCGGGTGGTCGCCGACGGCGGTCGGTCCGCATCCGGTGAGCACCGGTGTCCCGGAAGCGCACAGCCGCAAGCCTTCTGCGGACGCGGCAGACGCGGCGGACGCGCGCAGCCGCGCCAGCTCGGCACGCAGCTGCGCGGCCTCGATGCACGGTGGCGTCTTGATCTCGACCTGATAGCGGGTGAACTCTCCGGAGATCAGCTCTCCCAGATCCGGTGCGGCCCGCGAGACGACGCCGGCGGCGGCTGGCTGCGGGGTCCGGCTGTCTGGGTCGATAAGGAAGTGCTCCTCCTCGACGCCGATCGTGGGAGCCGACCCGGTCACGATTCCACTGCGTCGCGGAAGGCGCGCTCGGCGTCGTCGCCGTGCACCGCGAACACCACGCGTTCGAGAGATCGGGAGTCGTGTCCGCGCACGGCGTCGACCATCAGTCGGGCCGCCTCGTCGAGCGGGAAGCCGCCGACCCCTGTCCCGAACGCGACGAGGGCAAGCGACCGGCAGCCGAGGTCGTCGGCCTTGGAGAGGGTCGATCGCGTGGCTTGGGTAATGATCTCCGCCGAAGTCGGGCCGCCGAGCTCCATCGTCGCGGCGTGGATGACGTATTGCGCTGGCATGTCACCGGCGGTGGTCTCGACCGCATCGCCGAGGCCGATCGGGGCCTTCTCGTCGGACTCCCGCTGCACCGCCGGACCGCCGGCGCGGGAGATCGCGGCGGCCACCCCGCCGCCGTGCTTGAGCCGTGTATTGGCCGCATTGGCGATCGCGTCGACGTCGAGCTTGGTCACGTCGGCCTGCAGCACGTCCACCGCGATCATCGATGTATCGTCTCGCAGACGCCGGCACCACAGGAGGAAACCGCAATGACCGAAACCGACGAGCGGCAGACGCTTGCCGATTTGGCCGACGGAGCCGGGTGGCGCCGCAGGAACGTCGACCGCACCGACTACTACGTCAAGGGCGGGAACCGGGTGCAGGTGATCTGGCACGGCACGGCAGCGATCAGCGGTGGCTCGCTCTACCACGACGACAACCTCACCGCGTACACGCGCGATCTCAGCACGATCCAGGGCTGGCTGAAGCGCTGATCAGCTGAGCGCCGCCTTCGCTTCGGCCAGGTTGTCCGCCGCCAGCACCAGCCGGGTATTGGTCGCCAGGTAGGCGGTAGTCAGGTTCACCCTCGCCTTGCCGAGTTTGTGGGCCACCTCGCCGAGCGCGCCGGGCCGATCCTCCATGTCGAGCACGATCACTTCCTGCTCGGCGACGATCTTGATGCCCGCATTCTGCAGAGCCTCAAAGGCTACCGTCGCGTCCTGCACCAGGATGTGCACCTCGGCTTGTCCTCCGCCGGTGGTGAGTGCACATAGTCCGACGATGTTGGCGCCCGCTTTGCCGAGGGCGTCGCCGACTCTGGCCAGCTCGCCGGGTTGGTCATCGAGATAGAGCGTCAGATCGGTCGCCATGACGAGCGCTCCTTCCGTGCCACTCAACCGTATCGGCTGTGCACGAAATTTGGATGCGCTCCGGCATCGCTTTGTGGCACCGTCCAGTTCTGTGCTCGCCTCCGAGGCATCGACTGCCCTAGACATCCGTTCCGCCACCGACGCGGACTGGCCGGCGATATCGCTATTGGACGCGACCAGTTTCGGCGTGTTCGGGCACCCGGAGTCGTTGGCCGCCTGGCGCACGTTGATACCGACGGACGGCTCGGTCCTCGCCTGCGACGGCGACGATGTCGTCGGGATGGCGCACTACCTCGATATGCGGCTGACCGTGCCCGGCGGGGCGGGCCTGCCGGTGGCGGGTGTCACGATCGTCGCCGTCGCACCCACTCACCGTCGCCGCGGCATCCTGCGCGCCATGTACACCGAGTTGCACAACCGAATCGCGGACGCGCGGTATCCGATGGCTGCCTTGACCGCCAGCGAGGGCGGGATCTACGGGCGCTTCGGATACGGACCGGCGACGATCGAGCAGGAATTCAGCGTCGACCGCCGGTTGGCCCGATTCCGAGATGACGCTCCCGATCCCGGTGGCGTGCGGATGGTCAAGCCCGCCGACCATCGCGACGACCTCGTGGAGATCTATGAGCGTTGGCGGCTGCGCACACCGGGCGGCCTCATCCGGCCCCAAGCGCTGTGGGACGAGCTGCTTGCCGACCGCGAGTGGGTCCGTCGCGGCGGAACCGAGTGGTTTTCGTTCCTCCATCCCGACGGCTACGCCATGTATCGGGTATTCGGCGACGACCCGATGGTCGTGCGCGTCGGCGAGTTCACAGCTGTCACCACCGACGCGCACATCGCGCTGTGCCGGGCGCTGCTGGGCCTCGACCTGATGGAGAAGGTCGTCTTCGGTACGCATCCCGCCGACCCGCTGCCATACCTGTTGACGGATCACCGTCTGGCCCGTCTCACGCACTACGAGGATGACCTCTGGCTACGGATCATGGACATCCCGACCGTGCTCGAAGCGCGCACGTATCAAGCGGAGGTGTCCGCCGTGATCGAGATTTCAGACGGATTCCGCAGTGAAGGTGGACGATTCGAGCTCCAGATACGCGACGGGCGGGCCCGCTGCACCCCGACCGACGCACCGGCCGAGGTGCAGATGGATCTCGATGTGCTGGGCAGCCTGTACTTCGGTGCGCACAAAGCATCGTCCTTCGCAGCCGCGAATCGCTTGCACAGCAAGGACTCGGGCTTGACGCGCCGGATTGACGCCGCGTTCGTCAGCGACGTGCCCGCCGAACTCGGCTTCGGCTTCTAAGAGATCATTTCGACGATTGCGTGCATTGAGGCGCGTAAGGGACCCTTGGCGGGGCCTCTGGAAGGAGCACGAATGGATCGACGTTCGTTCGCCGCGGCGGTAACTCTTGGCGGCGCCGCCGCCGTCTTCGGCGCACAACGGGCATCGGCGGCGCCTCCGTCCGATCCAATGCCGCGCGCCCGAAACGTGGTGCTGGTGCACGGCGCGTACGCCGACGGCTCATGTTGGGCGGACGTGATCCCGTACCTGCAGGCCCGCGGGCTGAACGTCGCTTCTGTGCAGAATCCGCTTCGCACGCTGGACGAGGACTGTGAATTCGCCCGTCGCACATTGGCTTTGATGGACGGTGCGACTGTTCTTGCCGCCCACTCGTATTCGGGCATGATCACCACCGAGGTCGGTGTCGATCCCAAGGTGACGGCGTTGGTGTACATCGCCGCACGCGCACCCGACGCAGGCGAGGACTACACCGCGCTGGCCGCCCAGTACCCGACGCCTCCGGCGAGCGCAGGCTTGGTCAAGGGCGGCGACGGGTATGCGCAGCTATCGGAGTCGGCCTTCCTCAACGACTTCGCGCAGGATGTTGTCCCAGCGCGGGCGAGGGCGTTGTACGCGGTGCAGGGCAGGATCTCCGACGAGTTGTTCACCGGCCGCACCACCCAGGCGGCCTGGCGCGACAAGCCGACGTTCTACGCGGTTTCGAAGAACGACCGCACGATCAATCCCGACCTCGAGCGGTTCATGGCCCAGCGGATGAACGCCAAGACCATCGAACTCGACGCCAGCCACCTGTCAATCGTGTCCAAACCCCGCGAGGTCGCCGACCTCATCATCGAGGCCACTGGCGGGTGAACCCGTCAGTCACCTCTGGTCCAAGCGGTCCCAGAGCCCGATCATCGTGCCCAGGATTTCCTCTGCCCGACCCAAGCCGGCCAGGTGACTTTCGCCCGGCAGGTGACACAGCTGGGCGTCGGGCAGCCTGGACACCACGTGCTGTCCGTGCTCGAACGGGACGATGTGGTCGCGGTCTCCGTGCCACCAGCAGACTGGCACCTTGACCTCGTCGAGCCGGAAGCCCCAGTCGCGGGCGAAGACGATGATGTCGGCGAACGGCGCGGCGAGTTGCTTGCGGCTGCCGTTGAGCAGGTCGTCGAGGAACATCGCCTTGAACTCTGGGCGGACCAGCAGGCGGCGGTCGGCCTCCGGTGAGATCCGCGCGTACATGTGGAGCGCGGGCTCCGCGACCGGACGAATCATCCGGACGAGACTGACGGCCGCCAACCGGATCGGGTAGCCGGCGAATTGCAGCAGCGGTGCGACCGCCGACCCGAAGGCCATCACGCCGCCACCGATCGCGTCGGCACCGCTCGCCGGAGCCACGCCGCCGAGTACACCGGCCGCCACCACCCGGTCGGGCATCGCCGCCGCGCACGCCAGCGTGTAAGGACCGCCGCCTGACAGCCCGATGACCTCGAACTTGTCGATGCCCAGGGTGTCGGCAATGGTGGCCAGATCCTCGGCGAACGCAAAGACCGTGTCGTACTGATAAGGCGTGGACGAGCCGATGCCCGGCCTGTCGATACCGATCAGCCGGATCTGGCGCTGCTCGGCGTAGACGCGGGCCTCCATCGGGATCTGCCTGCGGGCGCCCGGCGTGCCGTGTAGCCAGAAGATGGCGCGGCCCTGCGGATCGCCGAACTCGGCAAACCCGATCTGACGGTCATCGCCGACGGCGATGTTGCCTTCCAGCTTTGGACGGGCGATCGCGACAGCCATGGCCAAAGTGTCTCACTAGGCCGAACGGAACAAATACGACCCCACCGTGGTGATGCGGTCGTCGACGCCTTCGTCGTACATGACCGTGCGGACGGCGACCGTGCCGTCGGCACCGAGCATCGGTTCGGTCTCGACGCGGAACGGACCGGCCTTGCCGCGGGCCAGAAACATCACGTGCGACGACACGCCCTGAATGCGATCGGAGCCGGCGACACCCGCGGCAGTGTCGACGGCTGCCGTCTCGAGGATGATGAACTGGGGACCGATGTGCAGCGCAGCGTCGGGCGAGGCCACCTCGACGGCGAGTTCGGGCAGCGCCCACCGGCCGTCGCCGCGGCGGTGACCTCCGAACACCTGCCACAGCGGCGGCAGGTCGGGGGAGTCGACCACCTCGAGCGGGCTGGCCTGCATCCGCTCGAGTCCGTCGGGGGGTGTGCCGATGCTGATGCCCTGGCCCTGGGTCAGCGCCAGCACGCGGTCGGGTTGATCGGCGTCGACGATCTTCGACCTGCTGTAGCCCATCTGACGGCCGCGCTTGAGTTCCTCGGACACCATCTCGATGCGGCGCACGTCCCGGCCGGGGTCGAGGATCTGGCAGGAATGGATGACAGGATTGGGCACCGCTTCCAGGTCGGACATGTGGCCGCCCTCGGGCGAGGCGATGCCCAATACGGCCAGCAGCAGTCCGCCTGCGCCGTTGCGCATGTCGCGGCGGATCGTCACGGTGTTGTCTTCCGGCCCGAGATCCATCGATGCGTAGCTGCGGCCGATGTAGCGGTAGCTCAGCAGGCCGCCCCAGCGTCGGCGCAGCTCCTCGGCGTAGGCCTCCGGGGAATCGGTCAGCTCACGAATGTCGCGCACCATGCGGGCCTCCCATCGCTACGTAAGGACATTACATAGTGGGCCGCCGATGTAACCACGGCATCGCCGTTTCGAGCTGTGCGGCGAGCTGGAGCAGGATTGTCTCGTCGGGCGCCATGAGTTGAACGCCGATCGGCAGATCGTCCGAGGTGACGCCGAGCGGCAGCGAGATCGCCGCCCAGCCAGTGACATTCGCCAACGACGTCCAGCCGGTCGTGGCGAACTCGACGTCGAAGAAGGCCCGCGTCGT
>JAJKIB010000021.1 GCA_021154745.1 Mycobacterium sp. | reverse complement strand
GACTCGTGGTCGACGGGCAGCTCCATCATGCCGCAGAAGAAGAACCCCGACATCGCGGAGCTTGCCCGCGGCAAGTCCGGCAGGCTGATCGGCAATCTGACCGGTTTGCTTGCCACGCTCAAGGCGCAGCCGCTGGCGTACAACCGCGATCTGCAAGAGGACAAGGAGCCGGTGTTCGACTCAGTGGGCCAACTCGAGCTGCTGCTGCCCGCGATGGCGGGCCTCGTCGGCACGCTGCGTTTCGACGTCGACCGGATTGCCGAGCTGGCGCCGCTGGGCTACACCCTTGCCACCGACGTCGCGGAATGGCTTGTGCGCAGGGGAGTACCGTTCCGCGTCGCGCACGAGGCGGCCGGCGCGGCGGTGCGCGCCGCGGAGGCCCGCGGTGTCGGGCTGGAGGACCTCGAGGACGCCGAGCTCGCCGAGATTCACCCGGAGCTGACAGGACAGGTGCGGGAGGTGCTCACGATCGACGGGTCGGTCAACTCCCGCGACGCCCGGGGCGGCACCGCCCCGATTCAGGTCGCGAAGCAGCTGGGCGTCGTCCGCGACACCGCCGACAAGCTGCGGCTCCGACTTCGTCGCTAGGAGTCCGCCAAATCAGATTTATCGCACACGATTTGGAAGAAGACGTGTGATAAGTCTGATCTCGCCGCATGTCGCCGATTATTCCTCGGCGGCGGCCAACCAGGCCTCCTCCAGAGACTCCTTGCGCTCCAGCAGCTCTTGAAGCTGGCCATTGAGCTCGCCCAGCCGCACATGATCCGAAGCCGCGCCGGCCATCGTTTCGTGCAGGGCGCCGATCCGCTCATCGAGCTTGGACAGCTGACCTTCGATGCGGGCCATCTCCTTGCCTGCGCGTCGCTCCCGTGCGGACGCCGTCTCGGCTCGCGGAGCCTCCGTACGGGCAGGCGCGTCAGACGAAGCAGTCGCGGCCCGCCCGGCCAGATATTGCTCGATGCCGCCGGGCAGCAGGTGGCATCGGCCGCCGCCGGTGAGCGCGTAGGTGACGTCCGAAACTCGCTCCAAGAAGTACCGGTCGTGCGTGACGACGATCAGCGTGCCCGGCCAGCCGTCCAGGTAATCCTCGATCACAGTCAGCGTGTCGATGTCCAAATCGTTGGTCGGCTCGTCGAGCAACAGCACGTTCGGTTCGTCGAGCAGCAGCCCCAGGAACTGCAGCCGGCGCCGCTCACCGCCGGACAGGTCGGCCACCCGGGCGGTCAGCTTGTCGCCGGTGAAGCCGAAGTCCTTCAGCAGGGTGTCCGCACTGATCTCCTTACCGCCGGCCAACTCAGTCACCCGTCGGCGGTTCTCAACCGCATCGAGTACGCGCTCGTTGCCGTCTAGCTCGACCAGCGCCTGGCTCAGATAACCGATCTTCAGCGTGGCACCGCGCTTGATGGTGCCGGCGGCCGGCTGCAGTTCACCGGTCAACAGCCGCAACACCGAGGTCTTGCCGGTGCCGTTCACGCCGACCAGCCCGATGCGGGCGCCCGGCCCGATCGACCAGTCGACGCGATCCAGGATCACGCGCGGTGGATCGCCCACTTGTAGTAGCACCCTGTGCAAATCGAATACGTCCTTACCCAGCCGTGTGGTCGCAAAGCGTTGCAGCGCAAGCGAATCGCGCGGTGGCGGCTCGTTGGCGATCAGCTCGTTGGCGGCCTGGATGCGGAACCTGGGTTTCGACGTGCGTGCCGGGGGGCCGCGCCGAAGCCACGCCAGCTCCTTGCGCATGAGATTGCGTCGACGCGCCTCCGTGCCTGCCGCCAGTCGCATCCGCTCGGCGCGGGCCAGGACGTACGCCGCGTACCCGCCCTCGTATGCGTCGACAGCGCCGCCGTGCACCTCCCATGTCTGAGTGCACACCGCATCAAGGAACCACCGATCGTGACTGACCACCACCAGCGTCGTGGCCCGTCGGCCGTTGAGGTGCTCGGCCAGCCAACCGATCACCTCGACGTCGAGGTGATTGGTTGGCTCGTCGAGCACCAACACATCGTGGCCGGCCAGCAGCACCTCGGCCAGCGCCACCCGTCGACGCTCACCACCCGACAACCGGCCCACACCGGAGTCCAGCTCGACGCCGGACAACAGATGCGAGACGACCTCGCGTGTGTCGGGTTCGGCGGCCCAGACATGGTCCGGCCTGCCGCCGACGATGACGTCCCGGACGGTGGCCCCGGCCGCGAAGTCGTCGGCTTGCCGCAAATAGCCCACCGACAGGCCGGACGTGTGGGTGACTCGGCCGGAATCGGGCTCGCGGGTTCCGGTCAACACCTGCAGCAGCGTTGTCTTGCCGTCGCCGTTTCGGCCGACGACGCCGATGGCGTCGCCGTCGTCGACACCCAGGCTGACCCCATCGAGCAACGTTCGGGTGCCGTAACCGACGGTCGCGCGTTCAACGTTGATCAGGTTCGGCATCAGCCGCGATGATAGGTCGACGGCGTGCCATGATGGGCGGCGGCAGTCGGGGGACTGGCAGCGCGCAAGGGGAGTAGGTCGTGGTGGACCTTTCGGCAATAACCCGGCCAGTGGGGCGGCTGGTGGCCACCGCGCAGAACGGGCTGGAAGTGCTGCGGTACGGCGGCCTGGAAACCGGTGCCGTGCCGTCGCCGTTCCAGATCATCCAGAGCGTTTCGATGTACCGGCTGCGGCGCTACTTCCCGCCCGACGCCCGGCCCGGCGCCACGCGACCCGGACCTCCGGTTCTGATGGTGCACCCGATGATGATGTCGGCCGACATGTGGGACGTCACCCGCGACGACGGCGCGGTCGGCATCCTGCACAAGGCGGGCATCGACCCGTGGGTCATCGACTTCGGCTCACCCGACAAGGTCGAGGGCGGCATGGACCGCAACCTCGCCGACCACGTCGTCGCGCTCAGTGAGGCGATCGACACCGTCAAGGAGGTCACCGGCCGCGACGTCCACCTGGCCGGCTACTCGCAGGGCGGCATGTTCGCCTACCAGGCCGCGGCCTACCGCCGGTCGAAAAATCTGGCCAGCATCATCGGGTTCGGCTCGCCCGTCGACACACTCGCCGCGTTGCCGATGAACCTGCCCGCCAGCCTCGCGCCTGCCGCCGCGGATTTCATGGCCGACCATGTTTTCAGTCGCATCGACATCCCCGGCTGGCTGGCGCGCACCGGCTTCCAGATGCTCGACCCGATCAAGACCGCGCAATCGCGGCTCGACTTCCTGCGCCAGCTGCACGACCGCGAGGCGCTACTGCCACGCGAACAGCAGCGACGCTTCCTGGCGTCGGAGGGCTGGATCGCATGGTCCGGGCCTGCCATCTCCGAGCTGCTCAAGCAATTCATCGCACACAACCGGATGATGACCGGTGGCTTTTCCATCCACGGCGACCTGGTGACGCTCTCCGACATCAACTGCCCGGTATTGGCCGTCATCGGCGAGGTCGACGACATCGGGCAGCCGGCCTCGGTACGCGGCATCAAGCGGGCCGCCCCGCAGGCCGACATCTACGAATACTGCATCCGCACAGGTCATTTCGGTCTTGTCGTCGGCTCGAAGGCCGCAACGCAGACGTGGCCGACCGTCGCGAAGTTCGTCAAGTGGATCGACGGCACCGGCGAGCAACCGGAGGGCGTGAACCCGATGGCTCTGCAGCCCGCCAAGCACAGCGAAAGCGGTGTCACGTTGTCGTCCCGGGTGGCACACGGCACTGCGGCCGCCACCGAAATGGTTTTCAGCCTGGCGCGAACCGCCGCCGACGCAATCGTTGCCGCCAACAAGTCCGCGCGGACGCTCGCCATTGAGACGTATCGCACCCTGCCCAGGCTCGCGCGACTCGGCCAGATCAACGACCACACCCGGATCTCGCTCGGCCGCATCATGTCCGAGCAGGCCCGCGACGTACCCCAGGGGGAATGCCTGCTGTTCGATGGCCGCGTCCACACCTTCGAAGCGGTGGACCGCCGGATCAACAACGTCGTCCGCGGCCTGATCGAGGTGGGCGTGCGACAGGGCGCACACGTCGGTGTGCTGATGGAGACCCGCCCCAGCGCGCTTGTCGCAATCGCCGCGCTGTCACGGCTGGGCGCCGTTGCGGTGTTGATGCCGCCGGATGTCGACCTGGCCACCGCGGCGCGGCTGGGGGCGGTGTCGGAGATCATCACCGACCCCAGCAATCTCGAGGCGGCCCGCCGGCTCAACATGCGGGTGCTCGTGCTCGGCGGCGGCGAATCTCGCGACCTGCACCTGCCCGAGCACGCCGATGTGATCGATATGGAAAAGATCGACCCCGACGTCGTCGACCTGCCCGGCTGGTACCGGCCGAACCCGGGGCTCGCTCGCGACCTGGCGTTCGTCGGGTTCAGCTCCATCGGCGGTGAACTCCTCGCCCGTCAGATCACCAACTACCGGTGGGCGCTGTCCGCGTTCGGCACTGCCTCCGCCGCCAACCTCGGCCGCGCCGATACCGTTTACTGTCTGACCCCGCTTCACCACCAGTCCGGGCTGCTGGTGAGCCTCGGTGGTGCGGTCGTCGGCGGCTCGCGCATCGCGCTGTCGCGGGAACTGCGCCCGGACCGGTTCCTGCAGGAGATCCGTCAGTACGGCGTGACGGTGGTGTCCTACACCTGGGCGATGTTGCGCGAGGTCATCGACGATCCGGCGTTCTCGCTGACCAACAACCACCCGGTGCGGCTGTTCATCGGTTCCGGCATGCCGACCGGCCTGTGGGAGCGCGTCATCGACGTGTTCGAGCCGGCACATGTGGTCGAGTTCTTCGCCACCACCGACGGGCAGGCTGTGCTGGCCAACGTCTCCGGCGCCAAGCTGGGCAGCAAGGGCAGGCCCTTGCCCGGCGGCGGCGACGTCGAACTAGCGGCCTACGACGCCGAGGACGACCTGATCCTCGAGGACGACCGCGGCTTCGTCCGCAGAGCCGACACGAACGAGGTCGGTGTGCTGCTGGCCCACCCACGCGGTCCCGTTGATCCGACGGCTTCGGTCAAACGCGGCGTGTTCGCCCCGGCCGACACCTGGGTGTCGACCGAATATCTGTTCCGCCGCGACGAGGACGGCGACTACTGGCTCGTCGACAACCGCGGCTCGGTGATCCATACGGCGCGGGGTCCCGTCTTCGCGTCAGCCATCAACGACGCCGTCGGCGGTCTCGTAGCGGTGGACCTGGCCGTGACGTACGGCGTGGACGTCAACGGTCACCAGCTGGCCATTACCGCACTGGCCTTGTGTCCCGGCGGCAGCATTCCGTCGGCGGACCTCTCCGAGGCGCTGGCCGATCTGCCCGTCGGCAGTCCGCCCGACATCGTGCACGTCGTGCCGGAGATGAAGCTCAGCGCGTCCTACCGCCCGCTGCTCGGACCGCTTCGGGCCGAGGGCATTCCCAAGCCGTCGCGTAACGCCTGGTATCTGGATGCCGATACGAATCGGTACAAGCGCTTGACCGTTGCAGTACGCACTGAGATCGCCGGCGACCAACAGTGAGCTCGTGCCCCGCGGCCGGGTCGCTGTTAGGCTCCCGCTGGCGGCAAAAGGAGTGATGACATTGCAGACCCGTAATCTGCGGCGTGCAGTCAAGGGGGCCGTGGCCGGTAGTGCCATGGCGATCGGGCTCCTCATGGGTGTCGGATCGGCGACCGCGAATGCCGACGTTCTCGATGACATCGGCGTCAAGTACATGCAGGGCGCGGGCGGCGGCCAGATCTCCAATTTCGTCAAGGAGGCGTTGACGCTGCGGGCGTTGGGTTTCAAGCCCTCGAAGTCCAACATCGATGAGCTGCAGGCCGGCTGGGACTACCTGCCAAACCAGAGCCGCCTCGTCGACGCTCTGAAGGACACGGTCGCCTACCAGCGCAAGATGCAGGCGCTTCAGCAGAATGCGGTCGCCGGTCAGCAGCCCGGATACAACATGGGTATCGGCCAGCCGCCGCCGGGCATGGGCCCGACGCGGCCCCCGGGCGTGCCGCCGGACCCGGGCGACAACAACGGCGTGTACATCGGCGTCCCAGGCGGCACCATCAACCAGCCGATCGGCTAACCGTCGTCGTGGTTGACGAAAAACTGCTGAGCATCCTCGTCTGCCCGCAAGACCGCGGGCCGCTCTTGATGGTCGCCGATGAGCGCTTGCGCGAAGAGCACGGCACGAGCGAG
>JAJKIB010000020.1 GCA_021154745.1 Mycobacterium sp. | reverse complement strand
GGATCCTTGTACCAGTAGGGCGGCAGTCCGAGCACCGGCCACGGGAAGCAGGAGCACAGCGTGCAGATCACCAGGTTGTGCACGCCGGCGGTGTTCGCGACCGCCTGCAGGTGCTCGCCTTCGGCACCGGCCATGCCGTCGGGAAAATCCAGCTCGGCGATGGCCGCGGGCGTGTCGACGACGATCTTCTCGGCGAATTCCGGATCGGTCCACGCCTTTACGACGATCTTCTTGCCGTTCAGCGGTGTCATCTCCGTCTCGAAGTACGCGAGCACCTTGTCCACGGTCTGCGGCGTGATCACACCCTTCTCGATCAGCAGCGACTCCAGCGCGGCCGCTTTCTTGGCGCTGGCTTCCTCGCGATCCGGCGGGTAGGCGAACTGGCCGGTCATAGTTCCTCCTCGATCGGTTCCAAATACGCTTCGAAAAGCTCGGCGTACAACGTCAGTGGGCCATCCTCGGCGCGGGGGCCCCAGATTTCTGCCGGGTCGAATTCGACGATGTAGATCGGCATCGGGTCGCCGATCCCGTCGCCGGTGTGGAAGAAGTAGGCGTAGTCACCTTCGAAGACGCGTTCCACGGTGCCCACGCGCCCGCGCAGGTAACCCGGCAACCGGCTGTGCACGTCGGCCGGCACGTTCGTGACAAGAACCTTGGAACCGACGGCGAACATCGGGTGCGCGACGTCACGTCGTGGGCTGTCACCCTCACGCAGATAGGCGATCACCTGAGTGTCGATCGCCGGCTCGGCAGCAACCTCTGCGGCGGGTGGGAGCTCGGCGACCCGGGCGGCGAGTTCGTCTTCGGTCACGTAGCCCTTGTCGATGAAGAACTGCGTGATGCCGCCCAACCACTTCTCGTAGTACCGGAACTTGAAGTAGTCGAAGGGGTTCATCGCCTCGGCGCCGGTGCGCAGGTCGGCCCATGTCCATTCGTCTTTGAAGGCCGTCGGCACCTCGTCGATGGGATAGGCCGGCAACGCCGAGCCGAGGTGGTTCGACAGCCCCATCATCGCCACGTGGATGCCGAAGATGCGTTTCTCCCACTCCTCAACGAAGACACGCTTTTCCAGGGTCAACGGCTCGGGCAGGCCTTCCAGGCCGCCGAGATAGTGCTGCAGTTTCATCAGGCGGGGCTTCCTTCCGTTGACGGCGTCTCGGTTGGCCTAACGCGTTGTTCCTCTGTTTTCTTCGTCGTCGCGGTGGCGATGTACTCCGAGAGCAGTCCAAAGGATGCTCCGAGAACACACGCGACGGCGGCGACCAGGCCTGGGTGAGAGATCGTCGTGACGGTGATGTCGTTGCCGGTTCCCGCCACCGTCGACACGGTGGAGGCGAATCCGACGACGACGGCCGGCGTGGTGGACAGCATCGGCAGCCAGGACGCCTGCACCATCAGCGCACTGCCGACCCCCACCGCGATGGCGGTGACCAGCAGGCTGCCGCCCGTCAGGTAGGCGGCATACAGGCTCGCCGAGGCGATCACCACGCCGACGAGGTTCGACGACACCGACCGCACCCAGCCCGCGACACCGCCGCCGACGAAGAAGAACGACGCCCAGGCCAAGAACACCACCCAAATGGGCACCCTGATGACTTCGGCGGTCAGCGCTACCGCCAGCCCACCGAGAACGCCGATGCTCAGCGTCAACGCTGTGCGAGAATCCACGGGCTCACCTCCTTGCAGGCAACTCGTATCGGGTCCTCGCTTCGACGCCGGAGCCGAAGACAGTGAAATCAGGCTGACCCCAGTAGGTTTCGACCGCGTTACGGTCCAATTTCTCGTACCGTCAAGACCGGACACGATTCACGCAAATCCGGACTTTGCCAGCTCGCACAGAATCCGGACGTCGTGAGGCCATACGTCCCCGTCCCGCGGCAACGTGGCGGTAACAAGCGCCCGCTAACTTGAGGTCCTCCCGCAAACGGGGTCACGAGAGGGCAGCACCAGGTGTCCGACGAAAGAAGGCCGCAGCGGCCGGCAACGGCGGGGCGACCCGCGAAGGCCGACGGCCCGAAGGCACGCAAGACAGTTGTCTTCGCGTTGTACGACAAGGTGACGTTGCAGGACGTGGCCGCTCCGCTGGAAATCTTCGCCCGTGCCAACGACTTTGGCGCGCGATACGACGTGATCTTGGCATCGATGACCGGTGACCCTGTCCAGACGACGTCGTACGTCACCCTGAATGTCGACACATCGCTCGCGGAGGTGCCCGACCGGATCGACACGCTGATCGTGCCGGGCGGAGTGCCTCCCGACTTCTCCTTCACCCCCGGTGAACATGACATCCCCGAAGAGCAGACGCCGGACGTGGTCCCGTCGGCGTTGGAGATGGTGCGCGAACTGGCGCCGCGGGCGCGCAGGGTGGCGTCGGTGTGCACGGGCGCTTTTGTGCTTGCCGCGCTCGGACTGCTCGACGGTCGCCGCGCGACCACCCATTGGGCACATTGTCAGGAGTTGGCCCGCGCCTATCCGCACGTCTCGGTGGACCCGGACTCCTTATTCGTTCAGGACGGGCCGTTCATCACAGGTGCCGGGATCAGCGCCGGCATCGACCTCGGCCTCGCGCTCGTGGAAAGCGACAACGGTCCGGACGTGGCCAGGCGCGTGGCGCGGTGGATGGTCGTGTTCCTCCAAAGGCCGGGCGGTCAAGCGCAATTCAGTGTCTGGACCGAGGCGGCGTTGCCGGTGTCGAGGGGGCTCCGCGAGATCCTGGACTCTGTTGTCGCCGATCCCAGCGCTGACCACTGCATCGCGACGATGGCCGATCGGGCGGCAGTGAGCGAGCGACATCTGGTGCGCATGTTCCGAGTCCAGGTCGGCATGACCCCGGCACGATTTGTCGAGCGGGCGCGACTGGAGGCAGCGAAGGTCCTGCTTGCCACCGGAGACAACAGTCAGGAAGCCGTCGCGCGACGAGCCGGCTTCGGCTCTGCGGACACGATGCGGCGCACCTTCCGCCGCACGCTCGGCGTCTCCCCCAGCACGTACCGCAGTCGATTCCGGACGACGGGCGTACGGACGACGCCGACCGCGGTCGTCGCTGCCATCGGCTGAGGCGAGCGCTCAGGGCGAGTACGGCCGGGTGGCTCCCTCCGCGCGGACGGAACCCCTCCGTCGACCAACACCTTCGGCGGCCAGCGGGGTGGCGATCTCTTCCAGCGACTTTCCTTCGGCGTCGACGGCGAGGAACCAGGCGACCAGGCCGCCGGCGATCATCACGCCCGCCGCCAGCAAATAGCCCAGGAACAGCAGGAAGGGGTCGGAGCCGTCACCGATGAGCGCGCCGTAGATGACCGGGCCGAGCGCCCCGAAGCACTGGGCGATGGCGAAGAACACTGCGATGGCCTTCGCGCGAACCTCGAGCGGGAAGATCTCGCTGACGGTGAGATAGGCGGCGCTGGCTCCGGCTGACGCGAAGTAGAAGATGATGCACCACGCGATGGTCTGGGTGATCGCGTTGAGCATTCCAGCGTTGAACAAGACCGCGCTCACAGCGAGCAGAAGACCCGACAGTAAGTACGTCCCGGCGATCATCTTCTTGCGGCCGATGGTGTCGAAGAAGTGCCCAATGGTCAACGGACAGGTGAGGTTTCCGACGGCGAACGCGATGAGGTACAGCGGTGTCGACCCGGAGGCCACCCCGTAGAACTTGCCCAGCACCAAGGTGTAGGTGAAGAAGATCGCGTTGTAGAGGAACGACTGGCTGATCATGAGTGACGCGCCCAAGATGGACCGGCTCGGGTAGTCGCGGAACAGGACCCGTGTCAGCGCCAGATAGCCGATCTTTTCGGTGGGTCGCAGCTCGATAGCTTTGCTCTCGTCAACTGGGGGCAGCGTGACACCGGTGGCCTCCACCTCCTGCTCGATGTAGGAGATGGACTCTTCGGCGGCGTCCACCCGGCCGTTCATGACCTGCCAGCGCGGACTCTCCGGCAAGTGCCGTCGCACATACAAGATCACCAAACCCAGCACAGGGCCGATGAGGAAGGCCAGCCGCCAACCCAGGCTAAGGTCGATTACTTTGAGGAACACGAACGTGCCAAGAGTGCCGATAATGGCGCCGCCCCAATAGGTTCCGTTGACCGCGATGTCGACTCGGCCGCGGAAGCGGGCGGGGATCAGCTCGTCGATCGCCGAATTGATCGCGGCGTATTCACCGCCGATACCCATGCCGGCGATGAACCGGGTGATGTAGAGGAACACGATCCAGCCCGCGCTGTTGCCCAAGGTCAAGGCGGTGAGCCCGCTACCAAAGAGGTAGACGCCCAAGGTGATCATGAAGAGATTGCGTCGGCCGAGTTTGTCCGACAGCCGCCCGAAGAACAGCGCGCCGACCACCTCGCCGGCCAGGTACACGGTGGCGACGAAGCCGACCGCCGTCGAGGACAACGCCAGTGTCTCGGGCTGGGTCAGCGTGTCGGCCACCGAGCTGGCCACGGTGATCTCGAGGCCGTCGAGGATCCAGGCCACGCCTAGCGCGACGACCATGCGGGTGTGGAACGGCGACCACGGCAGCCGGTCGATCCGTGCGGGGATGATGCTGCGGATTACGCCTGGGGCCTCAGCTGGCGCTGCCATGGTCGCCTCCTCGCGAACAGGACAAACAATAAGATCGCTTTCCCGCCGCGCAGTCATCGCAAACCTTCCGACGCCACGACGCATCGGCCGCCCGAGTCAGGGATGGCAGAGGTTCGGCGCGACGACGCCCAGCGACGACTTGAGCCACTCGTTGTTCTGGACGCGTCATCAAATGGGGCTCTTGCCATCTAGTCGCGTTCTCAGTGCGGCGAATCGCGGCTGGCGCCGCGCACCAGTGACACGATGAGCATGTGACTGACGGCAGCGACACGCTGAGCGCCCTCGACGAGCTGCTCGACCGAGCGGTGGCCGCCATCAATCGTGGCGACCGTGCCACAGCGACCAAGCTGGCCGGACAGGTCTTGACGGTCGACGGTGACAACACGGACGCGGCTAGCCTGCTGGCCGCCCCCGCCGGTAGAGGTGAAATTCGCCGGATGTCAATGCTGTTCGCCGACATAGTCGATTCGACGGCGCTGTCGACACGCCTCGAACCGGAGGATTACCGCATCGTCATGGGTCGCTACCGCGAGGATGTACAGCGGATCATCGCCCACTTCGGCGGATACGCGGGTTCGATCGCGGGCGACGGACTGCTGGTGGTGTTCGGTTACCCACAAGCTCACGAGAACGATGTCCAGCGCGCCGTGGCGGCGGCACTGGAGATCACGCGCGCCGTGACTGCCCTCAGCGAATTGGCCCGGCGAAGGTTCGGTGTGGACCTCGGCGTGCGGGTGGGTGTGCACCGTGGAGTTGTCTATTTCGACACCGTGAATCGCGACGTCTTCGGGCTCGGGGCCAACCTCGCATCGCGGGTTTCCAGTCTGGCGCCGCCGAACACGGTCGTGGTGTCGGCGGCGATCGCCTCGTTGGTGCGCGACGAGTTCGACCTCGCCGAGCGACCGCCCGCGCCGGTCAAGGGAGTCGACGGCCTGATCGACCACTTCCTCGTCGTCGGTGAGCGACTCGCGCCTGATCGGGTGTTGCGCGGCCCGCTGGTGGGCCGCGACGCCGAGATGGCCAAACTGCACGACGCGTGGGAAATGGCAGTGGCCGGCGCTCTCGCGACGCCGGGCATCGTCCTTCGTGGCGATGCCGGGATCGGCAAGTCGCGGCTGGTGGGCGAAGCCACCGTGATGGTCGAGGGCTCGGGAGCCCGGACCGTCGAACTCACCGGCTCGCCGTTTCACACCAGTGCCGGCCTGCATCCGGTGCGTGCGCTGTTGCAACGCCGCAGCGGGATCACGCGGGGCACCGGTTCCGCGGAGCGGATCAGCCTTCTAGAAGCCCACATCGTCAGTTTGGGCCTGGATCCAACATCATTCGTCCCGTTGCTGGCACCGGTGGTCGGATTCGACAGCGACACCGGCTACGACACGGTGCAGGCTGAGGGACGGAGGCTGTACGAGCTGATCGCCGAGGCAGTACGCGACTACCTGCTGGCATCTCTCGGTGGCGGCACGGGACTGATCGTCGCCGAGGATGCGCACTGGTTCGACGCGACCACGCTGGAAATTCTCGGATCGCTGCTCGACAGGACCGACGGCCGGCTGATGGTGATCGTGACCGGACGTCCAGGTGATTGGCTGCCGGGCGGCTGGCCGGTCGACGTGGTGGAGTTGTCTCCCTTGAGTAACGAACACTCCGATGCGATGGTCGTCGCGATCAACCCGACGCTGTCCGCCCTGCAGCGAGCGGCGGTGGTCGCGCGATGCGACGGGGTGCCGTTCTACATCGAGCAGGTGGTTGAGGGCCTCAGTGAAAGCGGCGTGCCGGAGGCGCTTTACGAGCCGCTTTTCGCGCGACTGCGGGTCGATGCGAATGTCCTGCCAGTCATCGAGGCCGCGGCCGTCATCGGCAGACTGGTGGATCGGCAGTTGTTGTGCTCGGTGGTCGATCTCGAGCCGCAGCAGGTCGACCAGATCGTCGATGAGCTCGAAGGCGCGTTGGTGCTCGAGGCCTGGGGTCCCGACGTCTGGCGCTTCCGGCATGAACTGCTGCGCGAAATCGCTGCGGAGTTGGCGCCGCCGAGCGTGCGCCGCGCATTGCACGGCAGGGTCGGCGACGCACTCGCGGACGCGAGCAGCCCCGATTGGAGTCTGATCGCCGACCATTACGGCCGGGCGGAGCGTTTCGACCACGCTGCCGACGCATGTGAACGGGCATTGGCAGACGTGTGGCGGCGGGGCGCGGTGGCCGAGGCGCGGACGTACCTCACGCGGGCCATCGATCTGCTCGACCGCGTGGCGCCTGGCCCCGAACATGACCGCCACGAGATCAGGCTGCGGCTGCAGCGGGGATGTATGCCGGCATCTCCCGAGGTCTACCAAAGTGGTGCGCAGGGAAAGGATTTCGAGCGGTGCCTGGAACTGGGCGGTGCCAGCCTCACCAAGTCCGAGATGCGCGCGACGGTGACGCCGCTGGCGTTGTTCTTCATCACCCGCGGAGATCTCGCGAGAGCGGTACAGGTCATCGATGCGCTCGGAGCGGGCCGCGCGCGGGACAGCGATTCGTTCGGCAGCCTGGTGGAGGGGCTCTATGGCGCGGCGGCGTGGTATCGGGGTGAGTTCGAGGCCGCGCAGCCGCTGCTCGAGTCGGCTACCGCGAGTGTGGCCGACGTCGGCATCGCTGAGCTCGAGGCGCTGTGGTACCTGCCGAATGAACCGCGCGCCATGGGATTACACCATCTGGCGTTGACACGGCTGATGCGAGGAGACGTCGCGGGCGCGGAGGCGGAGCTGGTTCGGGCGAGGGGCTGGATCGGCCAGTTGGCGTTTCCGCAGGGTCCCTACAGCCTTGCGTATGCGAGCTTCATCGAGAGCTGGATCTACCTGGAGACAGGGCAGCTGGATCGAGCGTTGACGTCGGCGGTTGACGCGATGGAACTGGGGCAACGGCACGGCTTCGACGCATGGCTAGTGATTGGGGCGACGCAACGGGCGGCGGTGGCGGCGGTGATGGCGATCGCGGCGGGCGAAGATCTCACCGGTCACGTCGAGACAATGACCGGACTCGTGAACACCTGGCGCGCAATGCGATTGATGATCTATCTGCCGTTGTTCGACGCTGTAGTCGGTCGGCTGCTCTTGGCTGCGGGCGATGCGGAGGCGGCACGTGAGTGCTTCGACACGGCACTGCAGACGACCGCGGAGACGGACTTGCGCTTCTACGACGCGGAGCTGTTGCGGCTGCGTGCCCATACGCACGCAGACGTGGCGGCGGCGTTTTCGCTCGCTGCGAGTCAGGGAGCGACGATCTTCGAATTACGGGCTACGCTGGACGATTTCGAGTTGCGCGGCGAGCGAGCGCGCGTGGCGCTTGTCGATGTGCTGGGCCGAGTTCCAAGCGACAGTGCACTGCCGGAGGTGGCCCGGGCGCGAAAGCTGCTGGGCAACTAAGGCGAACGCCAGCTCTACGGCGACTGTTCCGCCGTGCCGAATCGGCGGCCGCCTGCTGGGCATCTGC
Organism: Mycobacterium sp.; assembly: GCA_021154745.1. Classification (GTDB taxonomy): domain Bacteria; phylum Actinomycetota; class Actinomycetes; order Mycobacteriales; family Mycobacteriaceae; genus Mycobacterium. Next base: position 1,856 of record JAJKIB010000020.1, on the reverse strand, counting down.
CGCGTTGACCAACTCTGAGTACCGCAAGATCGAAGCCGTATCGCTCCGCCAGCCCCGGTCGGTGAGCTCGTGCACGAACCGTCCTCCGCTGCGCTGCGATTCGATGAGGCCGAGCTTGTTGAGCTTGTCGCGTCCGGGCTTGTCCAGTTTCGGCCCGCGAGCGACGAGGTCGGGGTTGGGCACTGGACGCGCCTCGGCCATCAATACGAGAAGTACGGCTCTTTCGGTTCCGGTCAGATCTGCCGGCGTGACGCTCACGATGCCAACCGTAGTGGGATGGCAAGCAACGATCACCCAGTCGAGTGGACCGCCTCGGTCGGGCTCAGTAACGCCGGAGAATGTCGCCACGATTACACCGGCAGTACCATCAACCTCATTAGTCTCAGTCGTTGCGGAGGACACGTGCGACGCCGATGGAAAGCCGCTGCCGGTGCAGTAATCCTTGCTGTGGCGGCGGCGTTGGGCGGAATGTCGCCAGCACTTTCTCACGCCGAGCCCGCCGCTGCGGCGAAGGATTTCTCGAAGCCGGCGATCGTCGTTCTCGGCTACGGCCTCAAGCCCGACGGCACGATGCGCGAGATTCTGCGGCGTCGGGTGCTGACTGGTCTCATCGTGGCGCAGTTCTTCCCGCAGTCGCCGATCATCGTGACCGGGGGCAATCCGCAGAACGGCAAGACGGAAGCCGGGCAGATGGCTGGGATGCTGCAGCTCCTTGGCTTCCCGGCCAATCGAATCATGGTGGAGGACAAGGCCAATAGCACGGTCCAGAACGCTCGGTTCTCGGTGCCGTTGGCGAAGCAGGCCGGCACGACGGGCATCATCCTGGTGACCTCGACGACGCATCAGGGGCGGGCCGATGGAGACTTCGCCGACGCGGGCGGCAACATGCTGGCGACGGTGAGCTACCCCGACGGGAATCCGTCCGTGAACGTCGCCCAGTTCGCGCGCGATGCGATCAGCCCGTTCGTCAACGTTGGCTAGACCCACGTCGCGATCGCCTCGCCGAAGCCCACCACGGCGTGGCATATTGCGCCTCGTGACGGGCCATGTGCGGCTGATGCCGGTTGACGAGCAGACCCTCGAGCCGCTGCTGCGCGTGGCCGTCACCGAGACAGAACCCGACGAGGTGATGCCACCCGTCGAGGCGCCGGCAGGCTGGTCGCATGAGCGCCAAGAAGCCTTTCGCAGGTTTCACCGGTCCAATTACGGCGGGCTCGACGGGCCGGCGCACACCATGATGTACGCGATTGTTCGTGACGGCGGCGTCGTGGGCATGATCAGGATGGCTCGCCGTGATGAGCCGGACACCGTGGAAACCGGGATGTGGCTCGGGCGATCTGTCCGGGGCCGGGGCATCGGCGTGGCCGCCCTGCGGTTGCTCCTCGCCGAAGCGGCCCATGCCGGAGCTTGCCGCGTGGTGGCCGAGACCACCTCGCACAACACCGGGGCACTGGGGGTGCTGCGCCGCTGTGGTGCCGTGCTGCGCGACGACGGTGCGGAGGTTCGCGCTGAAATCCCACTCGCCGGGGACTGACCGGCACGTGTCGCGAATCAGCCGGCGGGGCCGGGCACCAGGGGCAGGGTGGCGCTGTGCGGCTGACCGACTTGGTCCAGCCAGGTCACGCCGACGACGTTGCCGGGATAGTGCTGGTCCAGCAGATCGGTGAGCGTGGTGTCGGAGTTGACGGTCTTCCAGTCGAATCCGGTGATCACATCGCCGGGTGCGAGGCCCACCTGGTCGGCCGGGGAGCCACTGAGCACCTCACGCACCGGCACTCCCCCAGCGCGCAGGCCGGGTCCGACGCCCACCCCGAGCATCGGCGAGTCCCCGGGATGGATTGAGCCGGAGGAGGATC
>JAJKIB010000019.1 GCA_021154745.1 Mycobacterium sp. | reverse complement strand
TTGCTCGTCTGCATGCCGGCGCGGTGCTGGATCGCTCCGGAGATGCCCAGTGCGATATACAGCTGCGGCGACACGGTCTTACCGGTCTGGCCCACCTGGAATTGGCCCGGGTAGTAGCCGGAATCGACCGCGGCACGCGACGCGCCGACGGCGGCACCGAGCGAATCGGCCAATTCCTCGACCACGCTGAAGTTCTCAGCGCTGCCGACTCCGCGGCCGCCAGACACGACCACGGTGGCCTCGGTGAGCTCCGGACGATCGCCTGCGACCGCGGGCTGGCGCGACGTGATCTTCGTCGCATTCTCGGCCTGGGCCGGCACCTCGACGTTGACGACCTCACCCGCACCATCGGCAGGCTCGGCCTCGATGGCGCCGGGCCGCACCGTGATCACCGGGGTGTCGCCGGTGGCCTGGGCCTCGACGGTGAACGCGCCACCGAAGATGCTGTGCACGCCCACAGCGCCGTCTTTGATGTCGACGACGTCGACCAGCAGGCCGGCGCCGATCCGGGCCGCCAGCCGGCCACCGATCTCCTTGCCGTCGGCGCTGGCGGCCAACAGCACACCCGCGGGGGTGGCCGACTCGGCCAGCGAGGCCAGCACATCGACATACGGGGTGATGAGGTAATTCTCCGCGTCGTCGGATTCGGCGACGTAGATCTTGGCGGCGCCCGCCGACTTCAACCCGTCGATCAGCGGCTCGGCGGTGCCCGGCTTGCCGACGACGACGGCGGCGGGCTCGCCCAGATTGCGGGCGGCGGTGATCAGTTCGGCCGTGATCTTCTTCAATGCACCTTCGGCGTGCTCGACGAGCACAAGTACTTCAGCCATGTGTCTTCTATGTCTTTCTGGGTCTTTTCGGCCTATGGGGCTATCGGCTAGATGATTTTCTGAGCAACCAGGTACTCGGCGATCTTGGTGCCGCCGTCGCCCTCGTCGGTGACCTTCTCGCCCGCGGTCTTAGGCGGCTTCGGAATAGACGCGGTGACCTTGGAGCCGGCGTTCGCGACGCCTACCTCGTCAGCCTCGACACCGATCTCGGCCAGCGTCAGCGTCGTAACTTCCTTCTTCTTGGCGGCCATGATGCCCTTGAAGGACGGGAAGCGAGGCTCGTTGATCTTCTCGGTGACGCTGACCACGGCAGGCAGCGGCGCCTCGACGGTGAACAGTCCGTCGTCGGTCTCACGCTCGCCGGTGACCTTGCCGCCCTCGACCGAGACCTTGCGCAGGTGGGTCAGCTGGGGCAGGCCCAGGTATTCGGCGATTACCGCCGGAACCGCGCCGCCGACGCCGTCGGTGGCCTCGTTGCCGGCGATGACAAGCTCGGTGCCCTCGATGGTGCCCAGGGCACGGGCCAACGCCCACCCCGTCTGGACCAGGTCGGAGCCGTGCAGGCCGTCATCGAGTAGGTGCACCGCTTTGTCGGCGCCCATCGACAGGGCCTTGCGGATGGCCTCGGTCGCGCGCGCCGGTCCGGCTGTGAGCACTGTCACAGTGCTCTCGGTCCCGTTGGCGGCTTCCTTCTCCTTGATCAGAAGCGCTTCCTCGACGGCGCGCTCGTTGATCTCGTCGAGCACCGCGTCGGCGGCCTCACGGTCGAGGGTGAAATCACCGTCGGTCAGCTTGCGCTCCGACCACGTGTCTGGGACCTGTTTGATCAGGACCACGATGTTCGTCATGACTCTGGTTCGTCCTCCTCGGAGAGGCCGGGCAGCCGGCCTGCATTACCACGTTTGAAGCAACTACCACCATGTTACTCGCGGGTAACTTAAGGTGGCTCGCACGAACACCATAGCTGGTCGAAGTTTGCGTTTTAGCAGCCCGTAGTCGGCGAACCGTTCGCCATCGGGCCGATCCGCGTTAGCCTGCGTTGCAATGAGCGCATTTGTTACCGGATCGGCGGGCAGGAGCGTAGCGACCGGGGAAACAACACCTCCGCTTGGCGAGCCGCAACTGGAGCTGACCGGGGAACGCACAATTCCCGGGCTGGCGGAGGAGAACTACTGGTTCCGTCGCCATGAGGTCGTCTACAAACGGCTGGCCGGCCGCTGCGCCGGACGCGACGTGCTCGAGGCCGGCTGCGGCGAGGGGTACGGCGCGGACCTGATTGCCAACGAAGCGCGCCGTGTGATCGGGCTGGACTACGACGAGTCGGCCGTCGAACATGTGCGGTCTCGGTATCCGCGGGTGGAGATGCGGCATGGGAATCTGGCCGAGCTGCCAGTGCCGGACGGGGACGTTGATGTGGTCGTCAACTTCCAGGTGATCGAACATCTCTGGGATCAAGGGCAATTCGTGACCGAGTGCTTTCGCGTCCTGCGGCCCGGCGGTGCGCTGCTGGTGTCCACGCCGAACCGGATCACCTTCTCCCCTGGACGCGACACCCCGATCAACCCGTTCCACACCCGAGAGCTCAACGCTGCGGAGCTGACCGAACTGCTGACGGCGGCGGGCTTTTCCGTCGAGGCCATGCTGGGCGTTTTCCATGGTTCTCGGCTGATCGAGCTCGACGCACGGCACGGTGGCTCGATCATCGACGCGCAGATCGCCCGCGCGGTGGCCGACGCACCCTGGCCCGACGACCTGCTCGCCGACGTCGCCTCGGTCGCAACAAGCGACTTCGACCTCATCGAGGCGGCCGACCGCAATATCAATGACAGTCTCGACCTGGTCGCAATCGCGGTGCGGCCGTGACCAAATCGGAGGCCGTTCCAGGGCTGTTCACGCTCGTCCTGCACACGCATCTGCCATGGCTGGCCCATCACGGCCGCTGGCCAGTCGGCGAGGAGTGGCTCTACCAGTCGTGGGCGGCAGCATATTTGCCACTGATGCGGGTGCTGCGCACGCTGGCCGACGAAGAGCGCGGGCACGTCGTGACGCTGGGGATGACGCCGGTGGTCACCGCGCAGCTTGACGACCCGTACTGCCTGTCAGGCATGCATCATTGGCTGGCTAACTGGCAGCTGCGGGCGCTGGAGGCCACCACACTGCGTGAGCCGTTGCGGGAGTTCGGGATTCGAGAGCACGCCGAGGCGGGCTGTGCAGTCGATGAATTCGCGGCGCTGTGGCGGCACGGCGGAAGTCCGTTGCTGCGCGGGCTGATCGACGCAGGCACCATCGAATTGCTCGGCGGCCCGCTGGCGCATCCGTTCCAGCCGCTGCTCAATCCGCGGCTGCGCGAGTTCGCGTTGCGTGAGGGCCTGGCCGACGCCGGTCAGAGGTTCGCCCATACACCGAAGGGAATCTGGGCGCCCGAATGTGCCTACGCGCCCGGCATGGAAACCAATTACGCCGCAGCGGGTGTCGGCCACTTCATGGTCGACGGCCCGTCGCTGCACGGCGACACCGCCTTGGGTCGGCCGGTCGCCGACTCCGGCGTCGTCGCGTTCGGCCGCGATCTGCAGGTCAGCTACCGGGTGTGGTCGCCGAGGTCCGGCTACCCCGGCAACGCCGCCTACCGCGACTTCCACACCTACGATCACGTCACCGGCCTCAAGCCGGCACGCGTCACCGGCCGCAACATGCCCTCGGATGCCAAGGCGCCCTACGACCCTGCGCGCGCGGACGCAGCGGTCGACGTGCACGTCGCCGACTTCGTCGGCGTGGTGCGCGAACGGCTCATCAGCGAATCCGACCGGATTGGCAGGCCCGCCCACGTGGTGGCGGCCTTCGACACCGAGCTGTTCGGGCATTGGTGGTACGAGGGCCCGGTGTGGCTCGAACGCGTGCTGCGGGCACTGCCAGAAGCGGGGGTGCGGATTGGCACGCTGTCCGATGCGGTCGCCGACGGATTCGTCGGCTCGCCTGTCGAATTGCCGCCCAGCTCATGGGGTTCGGGCAAGGACTGGCAGGTCTGGGCAGGCGAGAAGGTCGCCGATCTGGTCCAGCTCAACGCCGAGGTCGTCGACACGGCGCTGACTACCGTGGACAAGGCGCTGGGCGAGACCGACGCCCCGCCGGCCCGCAACTTCGTCGCCGACCAGATCCTGCGCGAAACGCTGCTCACGGTGTCCAGCGACTGGCCGTTCATGGTGAGCAAGGATTCCGCCGCCGACTACGCCCGCTATCGCGCGCACCTGCACGCGCACGCCACCCGTGAGATTGCCGGCGCGCTGGCGTCGGGCCGCAGCGAGCACGCACAGCGGCTGGCCGACGGCTGGAACCGCGCCGACGGTCTGTTCGGCGCACTTGATGCACGAAGGTTGCCAAGGTGACCCCACTTCCCCTCCCCGCGAGCGTGCGTGTCTGCACGCCGACACGCCGCGAAAGGTGTGCATTTTGCGCACGCTCGCGCCGAAATGAGCGCGCATGAAAGTCCTGATGGTGTCGTGGGAGTACCCGCCGGTGGTGATCGGCGGACTCGGCAGACACGTGTACCAACTGGCGACGGCGCTGGCGGCGGAAGGGCACGAGGTCGTCGTGCTCAGCCGTCGCCCCAGCGGCACCGACCCGAGCACACATCCGTCGACCGACGAAATCGCCGAGGACGTACGGGTTGTGGCCGCCGCGCAGGACCCACACGAGTTCGACTTCGGCGCCGACATGATGGCCTGGACGCTGGCCATGGGTCATTCGATGGTCCGCGCCGGGTTGGCAATCAAGGACCGTCGTAATCGGCCGTGGCGCCCCGACGTCGTGCACGCTCACGACTGGCTGGTCGCACACCCGGCGATCGCGCTCGCCGAATACTTCGACGTCCCATTGGTTTCCACGATCCACGCCACCGAGGCCGGCCGGCATTCGGGCTGGGTATCGGGCCGGATCAGCCGCCAGGTGCACGCCGTCGAATCGTGGCTTGTTCGCGAATCCGATTCGCTCATCACATGTTCGGCGTCGATGAGCGACGAAATCGCCGAGCTGTTCGGCCCCGGCCTGGCCGAGACCCGGGTTATTCGCAATGGCATCGACGCGGCGCTGTGGCCGTTCGCGCGTCGCCAACAACGAACCGGTCCCGCGCAGCTGATGTACCTGGGGCGCCTCGAGTACGAAAAGGGCATTCACGACGCGATCGCTGCGCTGCCGCGCATCAGGCGCACGCACCCCGGCACGTCGTTGACCAT
>JAJKIB010000018.1 GCA_021154745.1 Mycobacterium sp. | reverse complement strand
CCGTCACGGTGTTCGAGCGCGACGACCGCATCGGCGGCCTACTGCGCTACGGCATCCCGGAATTCAAGATGGAGAAGCGCCACATCGATCGTCGGCTGGCGCAGATGGAGGCCGAGGGCACCGTCTTCCGGCCTGGTGTGAATGTCGGCGTCGACGTCACCACCGCGCAGCTGCGGGCTGAGTTCGACGCGGTGGTGCTGACCGGCGGCGCGACGGCCGCGCGCGAGCTGCCGATCCCCGGTCGTGACCTGGACGGCATCCATCAGGCGATGGAGTTCCTGCCGTGGGCCAACCGCGTGCAACAGGGCGATCCGGTGCTGGGTGAGGACGGCGAGCCGCCGATCACCGCCAAGGGCAAGAAGGTCATCATCATCGGCGGCGGTGACACCGGTGCCGACTGCCTGGGCACCGTGCATCGGCAGGGCGCGGTCAGCGTGCACCAGTTCGAGATCATGCCCCGGCCCCCGGAGACCCGTGCGGATTCGACGCCGTGGCCGGTCTACCCGTTGATGTTCCGAGTCTCCTCGGCGCACGAGGAAGGCGGCGAGCGCGTCTACTCGGTCAACACCGAGGAGTTCGTCGGCAGCGACGGGCGGGTCACCGGGTTGCGCGGGCACGAGGTCGCCATGAACGCGGGCAAGTTCGAAAAGGCCGAGGGGACCGACTTCGAGATGGAAGCCGACCTGGTGTTGCTGGCGATGGGCTTCGTCGGTCCGGAGCGCGAAGGCCTGCTGACCGACCTCGGGGTCGAGATCACCGAGCGCGGCAACGTCGCCCGCGACGCGGAATTCGCGACCACCGTGCCAGGAGTGTTCGTCGCCGGTGACATGGGCCGGGGACAGTCGCTGATCGTGTGGGCAATTGCCGAGGGCCGCGCGGCCGCGGCGGGGGTGGACCGCTATCTGATGGGCGCGACCGCACTTCCTGCGCCGATCAAGCCCACCGCCGTTCCGCAGCGCTGACCTTTCTGCGTTAACGGGCCCCCGCTGGCGTGGGGGCAAACGGCTGCGACACGCCGTCGAATCAGGGGCTTTTGGGTCCTGTCGCGAGACAGTAGTCCCGATGACTGTCCGCAAACCGATCACCTACGCCGGGACAGAGCTAACTCGCCGGCATTTCCTTGCGGGTCTGTCTGTGGCAACGCTTGCCGCCGTCGGCCTGGCTCGGTGCACGGTGGGTGTGCAACCACGGGTCGCGCAGGCGGCTGCGGCGCCGGTCGCGCCACCGGTGGTCGCGGCGCGGATGCCATTACCCGGCGGCGGGGCGCTGAGCCGCATCCCCGGCGAGGGTGACCTGCTGGCGCTGACGCTGGACGACGGCGTCAGCACCGATGTGGTGCGGCTCTATACGCAGTTCGCGAAGGACACCGGCATCCGGCTGACGTATTTCGTCAACGGTAGGTATGCGTCGTGGACTGACAACCGCGACCTGCTTCGCCCGCTCGTTGAGGCGGGGCAGGTTCAGCTCGGCAACCACACGTGGTCACACCCCGACCTGGCGACATTGCCGAAAGACCAAGTGGTGGAACAACTTCGGCGCAACCATCAATTCCTGATGAGGAACTACGGGGTCGACGCCCGACCGTATTATCGGCCGCCGTACGGCAGCCACAATCCTCTTGTCGACGCCGTCGCCGCCGAACTCGGCTACTCGATGCCCACGATGTGGTCCGGTTCATTGGAGGACCAGAACCTGATCGGCGAAGACGAGATCGTCAAGATGGCCAACAAATATTTCAACGCGCAAGCGATCGTGATCGGTCATCTCAACCATCTGCCGGTCACGCACGTCTATGGACAATTGCTCGACGTGCTCCGCTCACGCAACCTGCGCACCGTCACGCTCGACGATGTCTTCGTGAAACCCGCACAGCAGGCGTGAAGCCCCTCCCTGTGAGACGCCTCTTTAGTCACACCAGTCACTCTAAAAACATCAGATTATTGCCCGGCGCGCCTCGTTCAGTTTGCCAGATATTGGGTATCTAATGACTTGATGAGGGTTCTGCGGTAACGTGGGCCCCCGGTTCAGCTATTGCCATATCGCAGGAGTGATCACCGTGTACCTCAACCCAATATCACGGTCTAAGGTGAGTCGAATCGCCTGGTCATGGTTCCGCCACCCAGTCAAGTGCCGCGAATTCCCCGCCAAAGCAGAGCGTCTGATCACCGCCGACGAGCTACTTCGTTACGGCGTCTAGCGAAACCGAACACCACTGGTTACGTCGATCCGACGACGTGTGACCGTGTGTTTGCCTAACCGTTATATTATCGTTATCGTTCATTCTCTTTGCTGGTGAGCAGGCCTGAGCTTCTGATCTCATTCGCCAGCGGTTCGAGTACGCGCGGGTGGTGCGGCGTCGGCAGGTACACAATCGCGAGATCGAGCCCCTCCTTGCCAAGCGCGGCGGCCTCCTCGATCGCATGGCCGTAATCGATCGGGCTATCGGGGTTGTGATGGTCCGGGCTCAACCGGACATGTGCAGACAGCATGATCTCCTTCGGGTCGCGGCCGATGTCCGCGCAGTGAGAAGCGAGTACGTCGCGCTTGCGGGCGAACTCCTCCGGCGGACCGCCAACGAAGTTCCAGTGCTGGGCATACTTCGCGGTGATGCGCAGCGTGCGCTTCTCGCCGCTGCCGCCGATGCAGATCGGCGGGTGCGGCTTCTGCGGGCCCTTCGGCTCGTTGCGGGCGTCCTTGAATTGATAGAACTTGCCGTCGAAGGTCGTGGTGTCCTTGCTCAGCAGGCTAGTCAGGACCTCGCAGGCTTCCTCGAAGCGATCGAAGCGCTCCTTGATGCTGCCGAGCTCGATGCCATAAGCGCCGGATTCTTCCTCGTTCCAACCCGCTCCGATGCCGAGTTCCAGCCGGCCGTTGGAGATGATGTCCAGCGCCGCAGCCATATTGGCGAGCACCGCGGGATGGCGGTAGTGGATGCCCGTGACGAGCGTGCCGAGCCGCAACCGCTTGGTGGCCTGCGCCAATGCGGTAAGCGTCGTCCATCCCTCCAGGCACGGACCGGAGGAATCGGAGAAGATCGGATAGAAGTGATCGAAGGTCCAGCCCGACTCGAAGACGTCGATGTCGTCGGCCGCTTGCCAGACGGCGAGCATGTCGGACCACGTGGTGTTCTGCGGGGATGTCTTGAAAGCGAATCTCACACTTTGAAAACTAGTCGCGAAAGCTGATTAATTCCTGGCCCCGACAAGGTCAATAGACACATGATCGATTTCGCCTCAGCGTGTAGACGCACAGCCGACGTGCTGACGAACGTCACCGACGAGCAGCTCAATGGCCCGACGCCATGCGAGAAACTACGCCTGCGCGATCTTGTCGCCCATGTCGGCGGCCTCGCGCTCGCGTTCACCGCCGCCGCGCGGAAAGACTTCGGCGAGCTGACGGACACCCCGCCGGTCGAGGGCGCGCCACTGGACGAGGACTGGCGCACGGCATACTCGGCGCGGCTGGCAGAGCTGGCGCGGGCGTGGCGAGAACCGGCGGCGTGGGAGGGCATGTCGCGCGCCGGGGGTGTCGACTTTCCTGGCGAGGTGGGCGGGCTTATCGCCCTGACCGAGGTCGTCATCCACGGCTGGGACGTGGCGGCCGCGACCGGACAGGACTACGACGTCGATCCGGCCACGCTGGATGCGGTGCTGCCGCACGTGAGCGCGATCGCCGCCGAGGGTCCGACCGAGGGGCTGTTCGGCCCCGCGGTGCCGTTCGCCGACGATGCGCCGCCACTGGACCGGGTCATTGCGCTGAGCGGACGGGATCCGGCGCGGCGGTCTCGCTGAACGGGCAGACTGGAAGTCATGGACCCGGTGATCGCCCTGCGCCAGATTGCCTACTACAAAGACCGGGCGCGCGAAGACCCGCGGCGCGTGATGGCCTACCGCAATGCCGCCGACATCGTCGAGGAACTTTCCGAGGCTGAGCGAGAACGCCACGGTGCCGCCAACAGCTGGCAGTCGCTGCCAGGCATCGGACCCAAGACCGCGAAGGTGATTGCGCAGGCGTGGGCCGGACGTGAGCCGGAGGCTCTCGTCGAATTGCGGGAGGCGGTAAAGGATCTCGGCGGCGGTGACATCCGGGCCGCACTCAAGGGCGACCTGCATGTGCACTCGAACTGGTCGGACGGCTCGGCTCCAATTGAGGAGATGATGCTTGCCGCAAGGGAATTGGGGCACGAGTACTGTGCGTTGACGGATCACTCGCCGCGCCTGACCATCGCCAACGGCCTGTCGCCCGAGCGCCTGCGCAAGCAACTCGACGTCATCGACGAGCTGCGTGACGCGGTCGCGCCGATGCGAATCCTGACGGGAATTGAGGTCGACATTCTCGAGGACGGTTCGCTGGATCAGGAACCGGAGTTGCTCGAGCGCCTCGACGTTGTTGTGGCCAGCGTGCATTCCAAGCTGTCGATGGATGCACCGTCGATGACGCGGCGGATGATCAAGGCGGTCGAGAATCCCCTCGCCGACGTGCTCGGGCACTGCACCGGGCGGCTCGTCACCGGCGGGCGTGGTATCCGGCCGGAGTCAAAGTTCGACGCGGAGAAGGTGTTCACCGCCTGCCGCGATGCGGGCACCGCCGTGGAGATCAACTCGCGCCCTGAACGCCAGGATCCGCCGACCCGCTTGCTGAACCTCGCGCTGGAGATCGGGTGCGTGTTCTCCATCGACACCGATTCGCATGCCCCCGGCCAATTGGAGTTTCTCGGCTATGGCGCCCAGCGTGCGCTCGACGCCGGCGTGCCGACCGAACGGATTGTCAACACCTGGTCCGCCGAGAAGCTGCTGGAGTGGACGACGGCTTAGTCGGGCAGGTGCGGCATCTCGAGGCCGGGGTCGCGGCCGAGCAGCACGCCGCGGGTCAACGCGGTATTGCCGTAACGCTGCCGCACCTTGTCGACCGCATCATCGATCGCGACGGTGTCCGCGTGCTCCTCGAACGGCAACTCCAGCTGTTGCGCGCCCTCGCGGTCAATGTTGGACACCGCGAATCCGACCAGCGTCAGGCCGCGCTCGGCGATCAGCGGGGCCGCTGCTGCCACCAGGCCGCGGGCGGTGTCAAGGATGACGTCCGTTGACGCCGTCGCTCGGGGCATCGTGTGCGAGCGGGTGGCCCGGCCGAAATCGTCAAACCTCAGCCGTAGCACGACTGTTCGACCGGTACGGCCCGCTTTGCGCATCCGTCGGGTGATCCGATCGACGAGATTGACGACGACGGCGTCGACATCCGCTGTCGACATCGTGTTGCCCGCCCGACCCAACGCTCGCTGAGCACCTACCGATCGGCGCCGCACCCCCGTCACGACGCGGCGTCGATCGATGTTGCGCGACAAGGCAAACAGCTGACGGCCCATCGCCCCGCCGACCAGCGACCCCAGCGTTGACTCGCTGAGCTCGGCGACATCGGCGACCGTCTCGATGCCATGCGCATGCAGCTTTTCGGCGGTCTTGACGCCGACGCCCCAGAGCCGGCGCACCGGCAGCGGGTGTAGGAACGCAAGTTCACGGTCCGGCGGTACGAGCAGCAGGCCGTCGGGTTTGGCCTCCTGGCTGGCGACCTTGGCCAGGAATTTGGTCCGGGCGATGCCGACAGTGATGGGCAAACCGACGCGGTCGCGGACCTGCGCGCGGAGCCGGGCGGCGATCTCGACCGGCGTGCCCGACACCCGCCACAGGCCCGACACGTCGAGGAAGGCCTCGTCCACCGACAGCGGCTCCACGATGGGCGAAGTGTCGTGAAACACCTCGAACACCGCGTCGCTGGCTTGCGAGTACGCCGACATCCGCGGTGGCACCACGATCGCGTGCGGACATAGTGCGCGGGCCTGGCGTCCGCCCATTGCCGTGCGCACACCGTAGGCCTTGGCCTCGTAACTGGCGGCCAGCACGACGCCGGCCCCGACGATGACCGGCTTACCGCGCAGCGCGGGGTCGTCCCGCTGCTCGACGGACGCGTAGAACGAGTCGAGATCGGCGTGCAGGATCGTCGGCGGCTGAGCCGCCGAGTTGAACCCTGCGCCGGACACGAACATATGTTCGCATCAGCGTCCGACGAATCAGCGGGCTTCGCCGTAGATGCTGGTGATCCAGACGTGAACGAGCGTGTCGAGCGCAGCCTTCTCGTCGGGTGCTGGTTTTTGGGCCGTGTATGACGCGAACATCGCGCGCTCGTTCATCAGATTCAGCGCGGCCGCCAGATCTCGGGCCGGCACGGTGTCCGGCGCGGCGCCACGGGCACGTTCGGCGGTGATGACCGCCGCGGTGCGCTCGATCCACTTCTGCATGTATGTCGACCAGAGCTCGCGGATCTCGGCATTAGTCGAGGTCGCTGCCACCCCGGCAAGGGCAACGCTCAGGTGGGCCCGCAAGGGTTCAAAGAAGGCGTAGATCCCGTCGCGCCAGGCCCGCGCGGGGTCGGCGGCGTAGTCTTCGGCCCGCCCCTCGAACGTGGCATCGGCTTCGACGATGACCCGCTCGAACAGCGTCATCAGCACCGCGTCCTTCGACGGGAAGTAAAAGTAGAAGGTCGGGCGGGAGATTCCCGCGCCCTTGGCGAGGTCGTCGACGGAGATCTCGGCGAAGGGCCGGTCCTCCAGCAGCCGCTCCAGCGTAGTGAGAATGGCCAGCTCGCGGTCGTCACCGGAGGGACGGGTGGCGCGGCGACCGCGGGCGGCGCGCGGCTGGCTGACACTGGTCACGTTCTAAGACTTTACGCCATGTCGAATTTCTCAACACGCCGTTGACTCACTCGACACGGTGTTGATAGCTTTACAGCATGACCGAACTTGTCGACGTCGTCATCGTCGGAGCCGGAATCTCCGGCATCAGCGCCGCATGGCACCTGCAGGACCGGTGCCCCGAGAAGAGCTATGTAGTCCTGGAGCGCCGCGAGAACCTCGGCGGCACCTGGGACCTGTTCAAGTACCCGGGCATCCGCTCAGACTCCGACATGTTCACCCTGGGCTTTCGGTTCAAGCCGTGGACGTCGGAGAAGGCCATCGCCGACGGGCCGTCGATCATGTCGTATCTGAAGGAGACTGTCGCCGAGTCCGGCATCGACAAGCACATCCGGTACGGCCAGAAGGTGGTCGGTGCCGACTGGTCGGACGACGAGAACCGGTGGACTTTGCGCGTCGAACGCGACGGCGAAGAGGTCGAGATCAAGGCGTCCTTTCTGTTCGCGTGCAGCGGCTACTACAACTACGACGAGGGCTACTCGCCGGAGTTCGCGGGCGCGGAGGATTTCGAGGGCACGATCATCCACCCGCAGCACTGGCCCGACGAGCTGGACTACGCGGGCAAGAAGATCGTGGTCATCGGCAGTGGCGCCACCGCGGTGACATTGATTCCGGCGCTTGCCGATTCGGGTGCAGGACACGTGACGATGCTGCAGCGCTCGCCGACCTACATCGGTACGCTGCCCGACGTCGACCCGTTCACCGTTCGGACGAACAAGGCGCTGCCGGCCAAGCCCGCCTACGTGCTGAACCGGTGGAAGAGCATCCTGTTCCAGTCCGCGCAGTACCGGATCAGCCGACGTTTCCCGAACTTCATGCGCAAGACGCTGATGACCATGGCCCAGCGGCGCCTGCCCGAGGGCTATGACGTCGAAAAGCACTTCGGACCCAGCTACAACCCGTGGGATCAGCGACTGTGTCTGGCGCCCAACGGCGATCTGTTCAAGACGATCCGCGCGGGTAAGGCCGACGTCGTCACCGATACGATCGAGCGCTTCACCAAGACGGGCATCAAGCTGACCTCGGGTGAGGAGCTGGAGGCCGACATCATCGTCACCGCAACAGGATTGAACCTGCAGCTGTTCGGCGGTGCCGCGGTTTCCCGCAACGGCGAGAGCATGGAGCTCAACGACACCATGGCCTACAAGGGCATGATGTTGACGCACATGCCGAACATGGCGTTCACGATCGGCTACACCAACGCGTCGTGGACGCTGAAGGCCGATCTTGTTTCGGAGTTCGTCTGCCGTGTGCTGAAGTACATGGACGCCAACGGCTTTGACACCGTGGAGCCGGAGCATCCTGGCAACTCCGTCGACGAGCGCCCGCTGATGGACTTCACACCCGGCTATGTGCTGCGCGCCCTCGACTACCTGCCTAAGGCCGGCCACGTCGCTCCGTGGCGGCTCAAGCAGAACTACCTGCTGGACCTGCGGTTGATCCGGCGCGGCAAGGTCGAGGATGAGGCACTCGCGTTCACGAAACACCGTGCGCCAGTAGCTGCTTCGGCCTAGATCGTCAGCTTGCGGCGACGACGACGATGCCGTCGTCGTCGCTGTAGGCGATCTCGCCCGGGACGAACACCACGCCGCCGAACTCGACTGCAACATCGCGCTGCCCGTCGCCGGTCTTGGTGCTCTTCCGTGGGTTGGTGCCCAGCGCCTTGATCCCGATCGGCAGCGTGCGCAGCATCGCAGCGTCGCGGACTGCGCCGTTGATGATCAGCCCGGCCCAGCCGTTGTCGACGCCCAGGCCGGCGATGAGGTCGCCGACCAGTGCGCTGTGCAGCGAACCGTCGCCGTCGATCACCAGCACCCCGCCGTTGCCTGGCTCGGACAGTACGGATTTCAACAGCGCGTTGTCCTGGAAGCAGCGCACCGTGGTGATCGGTCCGGCGAACTGGGATCGGCCCCCGTACTGGCCGAACTGCAGATCGCAGCTGCGGACGTCGGCGCCGATTTCGTCGACCAAGTCAGCGGTGGGGCGGGGCTCGATAGTCACCGGTCGATGCTAGGTGAGCGCGCTCAGGCCGGCTCGGCGTCGCGCACGGCGCGGGCGATCTCGCCCCAGCGGCCGAGCCGGTCGGGGTTGCGTGCGATGTCCTCGACGGTCAGGTACGAAATGATCCGCTTGGCCACGCCGCCATAGCGCTCGACGACCCGCTCCGCGACCTCGTCCCATCGGCCGACGACCGCGTAGGCGTCGAGCATCTCGTCGGTGATGGTCGCCGCCATCCTGTCCACGTCGCCCGCCTTGAGTAGGTCGTTGAGCCGGGCCGACGTTCCCTCGAAGCCGAGGTCGTCGAACTGGAACGCATAGTTCTTGGTCGAGCCGTAGAAGGCAATCTGCGTCCGGGCCCGGCGCATCAGAGATTCCCGCTCCTCAGGCGTGTCGCCGGGGACGATGAAAACCGGGATCAGGAGGTCGATGTCGACTGGGTCGCGCCCGGCCCGCTCGGCGCCGGCCCGCACACCGGGCAGCAGGCGGTGCTCGAGGTAATGCATTGAATGCAGCGGGTGCACATGTACGCCGTCGGCCACCTCGCCGGCCATCGCCGTCATCCACGGCCCCACCGCCGAAACGTCGACTTTGATGTCTCCGTGCTCGTGGGCCGGCGGCCGCCACTGGTCGGGCAGCAGGGACAGC
This sequence comes from Mycobacterium sp., assembly GCA_021154745.1. Taxonomy (GTDB): domain Bacteria; phylum Actinomycetota; class Actinomycetes; order Mycobacteriales; family Mycobacteriaceae; genus Mycobacterium. Next base: position 12,051 of record JAJKIB010000018.1, on the reverse strand, counting down.
CGGTAGTACGGCCCGTCGTGTGCCAGCGGGCGATCGCTTCGGAAGGCGGCGAATGCGTCCTTGACCGCCAACACGTAATCGCGCAGCCGCGGGCCCGGCGGGTCAAACGCCGCGCCGTAGCGCCGCTCGATGTGCGCCCGCACCTGGCTGCCGAGGCCGAGGCGGAACCGTCCACCCGTGTTGTCGGCCAGCTCCCACGCGATGCTTGCCGCGACCATCGGACTGATCGGGAACGCCACGGCGATACCGGTGGAAAACATCAGCGACGGCGCCGCCGAAGCCGCGCTGGCGATGGATATCCACGGTGTCTGACCAGTCTCGGTGAACAACATTCCCGAGAATCCCGCCCGCTCGACCGTGCGCGCGAGATCGGCGGCGTCGGCCCACCGGGTGGGCCCGACCATCACGTCAATGTCCACTGCCGAACCCCCTCGATCGTCCACCGGTCACGCGATGGTCAATCCGTCGCCACCGTTCGCGGGTTCACGGACTGATGCTAGCCACCGGATCCCCCGACGATGATGTCGTGCAGGAACTGCGCCAGCCCCGGCTCGACGTCGTCGTAGTAGCGCGTGAACCGCTCGTCGGCGACGTACATCTCGGCCAGGCACTGGTGCATCTCGTCGCCGCAGTCGTAGAACCGCTCGATCGACGCGCGGTGGCGGGCCGCCAGGTGGTTGGCCTCTGCGGATCCGGGCTCGACACCGCCGCGCTTGGCCTGCGCAAGCGCCTCCAGCAGCGCGTCGCCCTCCGCCTTGATCGCGATCCAGTCCTGCTTGCTGAACTGCGAAACCCGTTGCTGTGACTGCTTCCACGCGTCCGTCTCGCCCCAGCGCTCTTCCGCCTCGGCGGCATACTCGGAGCCGAAATTCGTCAGCGCTTCAGTGCCGAAGATCTCGACCTGTTCCTCCGCGGTCAGCTGGATACCTTCGCGGTGTGCATCCATCAGTTCCTCCACTGCCTTGATGGTGTGCTGTAGCCGCTCGGCCTGCTCGAGCAGTACTGCGTGCTGTCGCCGCAGGTGTTCGAGCACATCCGTGTTCGAGTCATCGAGCAGCGTGCGGATCTCGTCGAGCGGAATCCCGACGGACCGGTACACCAGCACGAGGTGCAGCCGCTCGATGTCGGCGTCGGTGTAGCCGCGGTAGCCCGCCTGGGTACGGACGCTCGGCACCACCAGACCGATGTGGTCATAGTGGTGCAGCGTGCGCACGGAGACACCCGTGAGGGCGGCTACGGCGCCGACGGTGTTGGCGTCCATGCCGTCACTATCGACCCTGACGCCGCGTCAGGGTCAAGCCGATTTGGTCAGTCGTCGGAATGCCGGCGCGCAAGAAGCACGACCAGAATCGCCAGCACACCGGCGGCGATGGCGGCGACCAGGGGCAGCCGCGACGGCTCCGGTCCGATCAACGGCACGGGGGCCGGACCCGCAACGGGGTTGGGCGCGCTCGCGACAGTGGATTTCGCTTGCGCCGCAGCCTCTTTCGCGGCGGAGGCGAGGTCGCCGTTGGTGTCGGCCAGTTTTGCGGCCGGCGGTGTCTTGTTCGGCGGCGCCTTTTTCGCTGCGGCCTTTTTGGCTGCCTTTTTCGCAGGTGCCTTCTTGGCGGCCTTGGCCGGTGCCTTCTTGGCCGCCTTCGCGGGCGCCTTCTTGGCCGGCGGTGCTGGCGGTTCGGTGGGGGGCGGGACCGGATCCGGGCCCGGTGCCGAGGACGTATCTTCAGCTGCCGGTGCTGCTGCGTCAGGCTTTTCGTCGGGTCGATCCTGTTGGTCTGCCATCTGGCTGCTCCTTTGCGCCTGTTCCGTCTACCCGGCAGTGGTTCCCATCATGCCAGGCCGGGTATGGCACTAACCCGTCACGGCCAGCGCGGCCGCCAGGGTCAGTGCGACGGCCATGATCGCCAGTTCGAACAAGGCGCGCGATCGCGACACCGCGGCCGTGGCTCGGTGCGAACGCGCGGCGGGCAGCCACATCGTCCGGTTGCGGTACGCCAACACCACCAGAACCACCGTCACCACGATCTTTGCGGACAGCAGCCGGCCGTATCCCGTCGCATACAGCTGACTCGGCGAGCCGAGCCTCACGATTGCTCCCAGCATGCCGCCGACCAGCAGCGCCGTCACACACACCAGCGACAGCTGTGAGAACCTCGGCAGCACCCTGGACCACTGGCCGCGGTGCTCGACAGTGAGCACGAGCGCTGCCAGCGCGCCGCACCAGAGCGCCGCCGCCAGCGTGTGCACGGCCACGGCCAGCCCTCCCAGCGCACTCTCGGCGAGATGGCCGGTGACTGGGCGCGCCGCCACCCCGGCAGCGGCGAGACCCGCGACCGCGACGTTCGTCATCGCCGAGCGCGGTGCCGCCGCCAGCGAAACACACACCAAGCCCGCCGCCACCGCGCTGAACAGACCCGACCGCCCCGGCGTGGTGTGCAGGGCGAAGTCGACGGTGGTGTGCAAGCCGAGGCGTGCGGCGGGAACCGCCGCGGCCTGCGCGGCCGCAACACCTAGCCGCAGCAGCTCCGCGATGAGCCAGATCGCACTGGCGATCGTCAACGGGGCGGTGGCGCGGCGGATCAGCTCACCGCGGTAGCGGTCGATGTCGAGCATCGGCACCGCGGCCAAACCGAACACAACGACCGCCGAGCCGTCGGCCAGCGCGCGCACCAGCGTCGCCGCCGGCGAATTCTGCTGCCGGGCCAGCGCCCACGCGATCGCTGCGGAGGCAACGACGACCAGCGCTGTGCCGGCCACCGCGCGTTGACGGGTCACTTCTGCCGTCGCACCGCCCAAACCGCGCCAAGGGCGACGATCAGGCCGGCCGCGACGAAGAACGGCCACACCGGAATTCCGTCACTCGATGGGCTGGCCGCGGACGCCGACGGACCGGGCGTGCCCGTGCCGGTCACCGTCAGCCGGAACGACCATGAGCCGGAGACCACATGACCGTCGGCCGATGTCGCCCGGTAGTTCACCGTGTAGGTGCCGGAGGGGCCGAGCGGCCGCACGCCGACGCTGATGATCGCGCCGTCGACCTGCGGGTCGCCCGTCGACCACAGGTTGCCATCGGGGCCGACGACCGTCATTGCGGCGAACGCGGTTTGCATCGCCTCGTTGAACGTCGCGCTGACCTTGGTCGGCGCCTGTGTCAGTTCGGCGTTCTCGACGGGATCGGTCGCGATGCGCGTCGCGTGCGCCGACGCAACGCCCGCCCCTGCCAACGCTGCGGCGGACAATGAGATGACCAGGACCAGTGTCGCGACAACGCGAATCATGTTCGACGTCGTACCAGTAAGGCCGTCGCCACCGCAACAGCGGCGACCGCCAGCGCGCCGCCGGCCAGCCAGCGTGCCGAGTTGTCGGGCGCCGTCGCCTGCGCCACCGGCATGGGATGGTCGTCGGCCGCATCGGTCTCGGCTCCCGTCAGAGCGACCTCCGGCGCGGGGTATTCGGGTTCGGCCCCGCCGGGCGGCGTCGGCTGATCCCATTTCACGACCGTCCCGTCCGAATACGTCTGCGTCGCCGGGAAGCTGACCGTCTGAATATCGGGCAGCTTCACCGAAATCCGGAACAGTGCGAACTGGTCTGCTGCGATGCCGGTTCCAGGTGCAGCCGTCCACGTAACCGAACTGACTGTGCCAGCGGCGGCGTTGCGGTCCAGCCGTGCGGTCCAACCCGGCATCGTCTCGGTGCTCGCCGAGGAAACATCGGGCAGGGCGACGCTGAATTGTGTTGTGAGGGCGCTATTTTCGGATTCGTTGGGCACTTTGAAGGTGAGTATCGAGTAGGCGCCCGCCGTGGGGTTGTCCGCGTTGACGCGGACATGGGCCCACGCGGGCGCTGAGCCGGTCAGCAGGCCGATGGACATCGCCGCCCCCGTGGCGGCAACGGTGATCAGGGCGCGCGAAGTCGCCCGAGTAGTGAATCGCATTCGATTGTGGCTTTCCTGTGTCGTTGGGAGTGTCGGTCAGCGGTAGTGGCTGACCGGCGGACCCCGGTGCGACACCGAAGCGGCAAGCAGAAGCGCCGAACGCAGCGGCTGATCGGCATCGCCGACCACCACAACGGGTACGAGGACGACCGGCGCGGAGACGATCCGAACTGCGGCGCGCACCACCTGCGAGATGGCGCGGCACAGCCGATCACTCGTAGCGATCAGCAACGCCCCTGCGCCGACCGCAAGCATGTGGGCCGCCAGCATTGCCGCGGCAGGCGGTGCCATCTGCGCGTGGCTGTGCCCGACCGTGCCGAGCATGACGTGGCCGCACAGCTGGCCGGCGGCGAGCAGGCCGAGCAGGATCCTGGCGTCGGCCGCGCGGGAGATGGTCGCCGCGAGCGCACCCACCGTGGCCGCCAGTACCGCCAATTGGGCGACCACCGCCCCCGTCGGCAACGCCCCGCTGCCCGCCGCGTGCGCGGCCACCGCCAGGGCCGCGGTCAGCAGCCCCGCGGCCGTGCCACGCAGGCGGGCAACAGGATTGGCGGCGGACACGGCGCGTTAGACGAGGCCCAGCCGGGCCATCAAGTCGGCGTCAATGCCGTCGAGCTGTTCGGCGATCGCGGCATGTGCGGAGCGGCGGCGCGACGTCGGCATGTTCTCGGCGGCCGTCACGGCAGCCGAGAGGTCGAGGAGCCGGTCGCTGATCGCGGCGACGAACTGCTTGGTCTCCGCGTCCTTCGGGTTCTTCTCGGCAACCAGGCGCAATGACTGCTCGGCGCCTGCGATCCGCGCGGACAGCACAGCGCCGTGGCCGGAGAACTGACCGATTTGGCTGAGCGGGACGCCGAGCCGGTCGGCCCGCCGTTCGTCGAGGAAGCCGCGCGCGGCCATCGCGGCGCGATAGAAAAGCGGAACCACGATCGGTGCCAACAGCCGCGTCACCGTGAGCGCCCGGCGAATTCGCGTTGGGGAGAACAACTTGCCCTCGCGAGCCGCCTTCAGCTGGGTCTCGGCAACTTTCAACGCGGCCTTGTCGCTGTCGCGCTGTGCCTTGAGTTGCGCCTTGAGGGCATTTGTTTCGCCCTTGTGTTGGGCCTTGATGCGGCGGGCTTCATTCTTCGCGGCGAGCCTGGCCTCGAGTTTGGCCTTGGCCTTGATGGCGCGGGCCTCGGCTCGGCGGGTGGCACGGGTTTTGCGCTTGAACAGGCCCATCCCGGTGGTCTCCCGGTCATTTCGTCGACGATTCACACCGCGGCTGCGGTGCAGCCCAACATTATCGTCCGGATCTTTCGCGGTACCGGTGTGTCCCGGTCCCGAGTACATTCAATCCGCAGCAAAACCGTTTTCCATCCTTGTGCAAGAATTGCCCGAACTCGTGAATAGCTGGCCGGTGACGCCTTGAAGGGTGGTGGCGACGTGGGTTCGCGTGTGCGCGTCGCCGCCGCAGCGGCCTGCATCGTGGCTTCTGGCCTGTTGGCCGGCGGTGCCTCCGTTGCCGTTGCTGACTCTCCGCATTCTGGCGGCGGTGGTGACACGCACACCAACGGCTCGTCGGACGACGGTTACCCCAAGAAGCCCAAGTCCCATCGGGACGAGAAAAAGACCACGCCCGGCGGTGACGGCAGGGAAGAACGGCCCGGCACCGATCCCGTCGACCCCAAGGCCGAAGACGACAAGAAAGACGGCGACAAGCAGGACGGCGACAACGGGTCCAGCGGCGATAACAACAACGGCGGTAACGGCACTGGGAACCCAGGCAACGGCAACTGCGGCAACAGCGGCGGCAACGGCAACGCCAAGGGCTGCGGTGGCGGCGGGGGCGACGACCCCGACGATCCGTCGCCCCCCAACAAGCCCCCAGACCAGAAACCCCCTCCCGGCGAGCCACCTGAAGTACCGGTCGGGTGCGAGGAAGACAACAAGGCTGGCTGCTCGCCAGGGTGGCCGTGGTGGCCATGGCCGTGGCAGCCGGGCGAACCTCCGGGACCCGGCGGCGGCGGTGGCGGCGGTGGGGCCCCTGAGGTGCCGTCCGGCCGTCCGGCGCTGCCGCCCGCGATGCAGCTTCCGTCCGGGCTGATGCCGCCCGCGACAGAACCGGTCGAACCATCGGTCATTGACGTCGTGCCCGGCGTGGGCACGGCGGCCGTGGATCTGCCGATCGCACCCATCACCCTGCCTGTCATCGTGGCACCCGCCGCGGGTCTTGGAGCCGGCGGCGGGCTCGCCGGGCCTGCGTTGCCGGAAGCACCTCGCGGCGTATCGGCTGAGCCACCGGCCGGCCGACGGCTGCTGCCTGCCAACGTGGGCAGCAACGTCTCCCTTCCGGCGGCCTCATACCGGATCGGCTACACCGACTATTTGCGGAGCGCCGGATTGTCCCAGGTAGCGGCCTTGGCAGTGCCTGGCGTAGCGGGCATGCTTGTACTTACCGGCGCCGGGGGATTGGTTGGGTATCGCCAGGCGAAGGCGGGCCATGCGGTACGCACAAGCGGCATCGCAAGGTTTGTGAACTGACAAACTGCCCGCCCTTACGGGGGCGGAGAGCGCATAGTGGACTCGTCGAAAAAGGGGGTTATATGCCTGCCAGCCGCCACGTCACCCGCGCCGTAGGTGCGGTGCTCGATCTCGCCCCACGACGGGGGGAAGTGTCACTGCCCCGTCTCGTTGACGCCGTGGGCGAGGATCGCGAACGGCCGATCGAACTCAAGATGGCCGATCTGCCCCCTGGAGTGTGCGGGCAGTGGCGCCAGTATGCCGACCGCGACGTCTTTCTAATCCAGAAGGGCCTGCCCGCCTGGGACCGCACCCTGGCCCACGAGCTGGGGCATTTGGTGCTGGGCCACGAGGGCATACCTGTCGTTCAGGCGGCCCGGGAGAACACCGAAGTGGCCACGTCCGACCTAATCGGGTACATGCTCAACCAGCGCACCGGCTGCATGGGCCCGGCCGGTGAGGACGCCGAGCAGGAGGCCGAAGACTTCGCGGCGCTGCTCATCTACCGCCTCGGCCGGCTGCCGTCGGATCGCTCCTCGATCGTGCAGGTCCGGCTCGGAGAGGCGTTTGGTTGATCATCTGGGTGATCGCCGGCCTGCTCGGGTTGGCCACCGGCCTGCGCATTGGCTGGGCCCTGGTCAACAAGCAATCGCTGGTGAGCACCGCGATGATCCTCGCGCTGGGCAGCCTCGGGTTGGTGGCTGCGCTCAATTGGCAGCCGTTGACGCTGATGATCGACACGGTGCTGCACTGGCACAACATCTCGATGGGGTTCTCCCTTCTAGCGCTGATCGCCTGCGCAGCTGGCAGCTGCGTGATGATCACGACCGTCTCATCGGAGCGAACGCACGCCACCGTTCGAAAAATCGCCATCGCGCAGTACAGCGTTGCCGCGGTCATCGCGGTCGTGAGTTTGGTGATCTTCTTTGACGCGGGCCAGCAACCGGAGATGTCACCGGAGGAGTACCTCAAGCGCAACCTCGGCTCCAGTGACGGCAGGTTGCAGTGGTTGCTGCCCCTGCTCTACGTGTTGTTGGCCCTGACCCTGGTGTCGTGGGCCGGCATGCGTCACTCCAACCGCAGCCGCCGCGGCCGGGCCTTGTTTGTCTTCACCCTCGGCATCGTGCTGATCGTGCTGGCGTCCGCGTTCTTCCTGCTGTGGGCCGCCGGCACCGCCCAGTTCGTCGGGGTGGGAGCGGCGGCCACCCTGCTGGGCTGCGCCATGCTGGTCGTCGCCGCGGGGTCACTGCTGCCCAGCGTCGAAGACTGGTTCGGCGCCCGCCACGAGCTGCGCACGATCCAGCCGTTGCTCACCGAGCTCGGCCGGCGCCATCCCGATGTCGGCATCGGGGTGCGCCCGCGCGGCCCGCTTGTGTTCCGAGTCGCCGAGCGGATGTCGCTGATCTCGGACGCGCTGTTCCTGGAGGCCACCGCCGCCGATGCCGCTCGGAAGCGACCGGTCGATGCCACCAGCGCACTGCCGGCGCGCGACCTCGACGATGTCGATGACGTTTCTGAACTCGAGCCGCCTCCTGTTCAGCCCGAGGAACAGGCGCAGACGATCGCACGGTGGATCTATGCCGGCCGAGAGGACGCGCCGAAGGACACCAGCGCTACGTTCCCCGGACTGGGCTGGCTGCGCCAGCCCACGTCGTACTCGGATCGCGAATGGATCCTCGAGATCGCGCGGCAGTATCGCGAGCTGGCACTCGCCAAGAATGGGACGACCTGAAACTCACCGAACTTCGGGGTGTGGGCCCACGCGGTATGGGCCCACCGAATTTCCCCAATTCGCCAACCGCCGCGTTGCGGCGAGCGGCGGGCTAATCGTCCAGGTGCTCCCGGCGACGCAGCTCGTCGACCTTCTGGGCAATATCCTGCTGCGCCTCTACGGACAACCCGACCGTGCGCGCCGCAATGCGGCGAACACCCTCGTCGCGCATATTCGCGAGCCAGGTCAATTCCTTGTCGAGCTTCTCGTAGTACTCGTCGTCGGTGAAGTAGGCCGGCTTGATACGGAAGAAGTTGGCAAGGGCTGCCATGGTGGCCGCCGAGGGGTTGGTGCGGTTGCCTGAGCGAAGCTGAGACAGGTACGGTGCGGACATCGTGACGCCTTCAGCCTTGAGCGCGGCAATGACTTCAGCCGACGTGTGCGGGCCACGACCAGGTGGGTAAACCGTGTCGAACAGGCGGTTTAGGCGGGCGGAGAATGTCTTGCTCATCGATTTGACCTCCACATGCTTGACGAGCGGGTTTCGTAGGGCGGCGTATTTGCTGATCATCGTAGCGAGAGTTGTGCCAACAACCAAGTGCAAACCGCGGAAAAGTTGACCCGCCTTTAGTTTCGTGTGGCCGCTACAGGTCTTAACGGCGTTGTCGGTGTGCGCCGGCACCGTCATCCTACGGTGCGGCGAGGCAAATAATAGCGGTTGCGCGGCGATAACTTTCCTGGAAGTTGGAGACGGTTCGTCACAGGAATGCCGAAGTTCACCGCGGGCAACTGCGCTCACGCGCTGTGAAGCGGAATCCTATGTTTGCTAGATGCCTAGGCGAGCGTGCCCGATTGACGCCCGCCGGGCCCCTCCCCGGCACGTGACACTGGATAGCGAGCAGACCGTGGGAAGCTGGTCAGTCGTTTGACCGACAGTAGCCAGCCGGGGGGCGGCCTGGATTGGGCGACGATTCAAGCGGCGGCAGCGCCAGCGAATGCTCGCGACGGTTGCAGACGAGCACCGTCGCGGTAGCCACGGCCACGGCCACGGTTGCGGTGACTCCGAGCGCAACCCACCGAAGGCCAAGCGCTTCGGCGAAGAGCAACCACAGCCCGAAGAGTAGGAACAGCACACTGGCCAGGCCATGCAGGAAGCGCTCGGGCAACCGCTTGTGCAACGCGGCGCCCACCGCGATGGCCACTCCGTCGGCGAGCACCATGCCCGCCGTGGCACCGATCCAGACGCCGGCCCAGTTGTGATCACTGGCCAACGCGACGGTTGCCAGCATCGTCTTGTCGCCGAGCTCGGCGAGAAGGAAGGAGGAGATGACGGCGAGCAGCACGTATCGCGGTTCGGCGACCTTGACTTCCTGATCGTCGCGGCCCGCGCGACCCTCCCGCCATGTCCACACCGCGAACAGCAGGAAGGCGATCGCGGCCGCGAAGGCGATCGGCCGCTCCGGCAACGTGAGTCCCAGGAAGTGGCCGATCGTCACGGAGAGCCCGTGCACCATGAACGAAGCGATACCGACGCCGGACAGCACCACCCACCACCGGTGACGCAGGGCGTAGGTCATGGTCATCAGCTGCGACTTGTCGCCGAGTTCGGCGACGAACACCACGGAGAGACTGACCAGTGTGGCGGTGAGCATCGGGACGACCTTTCGACACGTCGCCGACGGGTCAAGTGCTCGCGACCCGCCGGACTTCGGTCGAAGGTCTCGCCCACCGCGTTGCGGTTCGCCGGCCGGGCTAGCGCAATTGGTACTTCTCGCGTGCGCGCTGCCAGTATGTCGACTCGACGATTGGGGGCTACTCCCCTTCGCTGACTTCATCGACGATAGCGGCGATTTCACGCACTCGCCAGCTGGCGGTCCGAGTTCGGGTGCCCGAATCGAGTGTTCAGGACAACGAATCAAATGGTTCGAAAACCCTTATGCCGCAAGCAGCATCGCCAAGATAGCGGTATCGGGATGGCTGATGGGGTCGACGCCGACGCGGCTCACCATCGAGGTCACTGTGCCGTCTGCTTCCGCCTCGACCCACGCGGCTCGATGCTCCAGACCCAGATGCGGGAGCCCGGGCAGGAGCACGCAACCCGACGCGGCACCCGTGCACTCCGGCAGCGACGGCATGGTTTCGGAGGGCGGATGCAGCATGAGCAGCGCCGGCGGCTGGTGCTCCGCGAAATATCCTGGGGGCACGGCTGATTCACCAACCACCGTGCCTTCCGCCAAAACCAGTCCGACGGTCCCCGGCACCGGCTCGTCGGGCAGCTCCTCGCGGGCGCCGAAAATCGTTGTGGTAGAGAGCAACCCGGGAAGCGATGCGACACGCACGGCGACAATCAGTAGCTGCGCCCACTCCTTGGTCGAGTCCGGCCAGCGGCCAGAGACCACGAATCCCTTGAGAGACCCGCGCGAATGAAACGGGGCGATCTCGATCGCCCGACCGGATCCCATCTCCATCTCGCCTCCGCGCCACCCGTGTTCGACGCCGGCCGAGCCGGCAATTCAACTTGAGCCCCGACACGGCTGTGGGTCGATTTGCTCAGGATGCGGCAGTTATGGCCTGGCACGCAAGTGGACACGAGTGCTAACGGGAAGTTAACGAAAAAAGTCCCCCCGCAGGGGATGCCAGCGAGTCAGCCATCGCGGCCTTCGCGCCTCCGGACCGTCCACAACACGCGGTACGAGCCCGTCGCAGCCACCCATCCGAATTGCCGCGAGTCGACGACACCCGGCGCTTGGGGGTTGTCCGAGCAGGCCTCGAATGTTGCGCTGCGACCGGCACCGCGCACGTCGCCGACGCGTTTGACGAGCCACCGCGAAGGCAGCGTGGGGTCGGGGAACACGCGCAGCTGGCCGCGCCGAGGCACGCCACCGCGCAGCGCCAGCAGCCCGTCCCCAGGTTTGAGCACTGGTTGCATCGAGTCCTCAACGACGGCGAACCGGCGGAGCGGCCAGCGTCGCTGCGGATGGTTACGGCGCACCTCCAAAGGGTAGGTTTAGGACCATGCTGCATCGACTATTCGCCAACGCCACTCCCGCCCATGCCCATTGCGATCTGTACTGCGGCGTCTACGATCCCGCCCAGGCCAAGATCGAGGCTCTCTCGTGCCTGAAGTCGCTCGAGAAGTACCACGACTCCGATGATGACCACTTCAAGGCTCGCGCAGTCATCATCAAGGAAGAGCGCGCCGAGCTCGTCAAGCATCACCTGATGGTGCTATGGGCCGACTTCTTCACCAAGGATCACTTCGACCAGTTCCCCAACCTGCACCAGCTGTTCTGGGAAGGCGTTCACGGGGCCGGTGACGTCAAGAAGTCGCTCGACACCGCGGTCGCCGAGAAACTGCTCGCGACGATCGACGAGATCTCCGATATCTTCTGGCAGACCGAGAAGGCCAAGGGCATGGGGGTTTACCCGCCCGCCTGAGAGCGGTTCCGTCCCAACCTCCGCGCGATCACCGGCTCACCCGACCTGAGCCGGTGATTCTTGGGTGACTTGGGCTGGCTTCAGAACAGAACGATCAGGGCGAGAATGCCCAACAGGACGAGCGCTATGACACCGGCGCGCAGGCACGCCATCAGCTGGCCACGGGTGTAGACGTTCGCGGAGGCCTGCCATTCAGACGGCGGTACAGCGGATCCAGGACCCATCGGATATGACGCCATCAAACCCTCCTGACCTGCACGATCTAAGGCCCTCCCCCAGTGAGATCTGTCACAAACAGCTCGTGTGACGCCGATCATAGCCTCTCTTGTGGCAAGTGAAAAATCGACATCGGCATCGTACAAACTCGGACGCCATGCGGCCCGTCGGCGCTGTGGATAAACGATGACCCAAGCGTCACCAACGCGGGATCGCGATCTACCAGCAAATCCGGTGAACCTCGGTGAACCGG